>CAYYOX010000235.1:0-8996 GCA_964473065.1 uncultured Planctomycetaceae bacterium
AGAAATCTGACCATTGGGGTTCGCTTGCTTCCGATCTAGGTGCAACCCCCCCGCCGGAAGAGAAGAAACCGGAGCCATCGGCCGCGAAACCGGCCGTTGAGGAAACTTCCGCTTCAAAGACGCCAGCCAAGGAAGCTCAGCCCAAGCCCCCGCAAAGCCGACCGAAGCCCTCGACCGACTGGGGCACACTGGCCAGTGACCTGGGCGTGACGCCGACCAAAGATTCCGCCGCGAAGAGGCCAGAAAAACTTGAGCCTGTGAAACTGGAGCCCGAGAAACGGGTAGCCGAACGGCCTGAGTCGGCCAAGTTGCCAAAAGAGCCGAAAGACGCGCCGCCGGTCGAAAAGCCGGCGCCCCGTCCGTCTGCCATTATACTGCCTGCGGAACTCGACGTGGAGCCGGTACAGACCATTGAATTCTCGGTCCAGGGTGGGCCGGATATCGATCCCTTGGAACAGATCGAATCCGAGGTCGAGTTCGTCAGTCCGCCATCGGAAGCGACGGATGAGACATCGGAAGCGAGCGACGAGAGCGCCAAGGAGTCGAAGCCGGATGAGGAGCGTCGCGGTCGCCGCCGCCGGCGCAGAGGTCCCCGTAAGAAGAAGCGAGCCGAACCGACTACCGACGAGCCGACCAGCGACGAGCCGACCAGCGACGTGCCCAGCGAGGACGAAGAAAGCTCCACTGCGGAACCGGCCGAGGAACCGGTCCAAAAATCGGGGCGACGTCGTCGAAAGAGAGTTCGCAAGAAGGTCGTCAAGGATGAGACTCCCCAAGACGAGACTGCTGAAAGTGATAGTGTCGAGGACGAGGATTCTAAGGGCGAAGACGACGATGAACTAGAATCAACCGATACGCCCAGGGTCTCTCATCGCAACATCCCGACTTGGGATGAAGCCGTCGGCATGATCATTTCCACGAATCTTCAAAAACGCGCCAGTGGTTCGGGGGGGGGATCGTCTCGCGGACGCGATCGATCGCGGGGATCCGCCAAAGGCAGGGAAACGGAAGAGGCCAAGTCGTCATCTTCCTCCGGACATCGGCGCGGATCGCGCCGCAAGTCGACTCGAAAGAAGAATTAGTCGACGGCTACACGGATCTCACCGCCGTGTCGGCGGCGGCTAAACGGGCGTCAAAAGCCCCCGGACTGCGCTGCGGGGGATCCCCCCCCATGCAATGGGCGGGCTTTCATAACCATTCTCCGGCCAAAATACCCCTCTCTAGGCGGTTGCGACACCCCATCGCGCGTGTCGTTTTGCCATTTCTTTTCATGACAAACGCGCCGGAATTTGGCCCTTAGTAGTTATACTGATAGCTGAAGAGGTACTTTACCCGGGCACTGCCGCCGCGAGTGTGGCCGCGCCTTCCTACTCATCTCCCATCTCACGGAACAACAACGGAACTCTCACTGCCCGAGAGTCGCACGCATGTCATCCACCGACGTCAACGCTGTGGCGGTCGAGCCATCATCGGATTGCGATCGCGAGGTTCGCTTCGAACACTCCCGGCAACTGCCGCCCCTGCTTAAGCAGCTTGGGTGCACGCTCTTGGTGTCGACTTACCAAGCGGGAAAGCTGGTTGCCGTCGGTGAGCGAGAGAACTCGCTCGATTTCTCCTTCCATAACTTCGACCGACCGATGGGCATTGCCGTGAGGCCGGGGTCCTTGGCCGTGGCCGCGCGGAACCAGATTTGGTTTCTCGGGAACAAGCCGGACATCGCATGTCGGCTGGAACCTGCCGGTTCGCACGACGCTTGTTTCCTGACGCAGTCGTCCCAAGTGACCGGCGAGATTCAGGCCCACGAGATGGGCTTCTCCGGCAAGGAGTTGTGGGTGGTCAACACGCTGTTTTCCTGCCTCTGCACGTTGCACCCGGATTTCAGCTTCGTACCCCGGTGGCAGCCGCCGTTTATCTCGGGTCTGGCCGCCGAGGACCGATGCCATCTGAACGGACTGGCCATGCTCGATGGTCAACCGAAGTACGTGACTGCCATGTCGCAGACCGACACGAAGGCCGGCTGGCGTCCCGATAAAGTTTCCACCGGTTGTCTGCTCGAGGTCCCCAGCGGCCGGACGGTGGCCCAAGGCTTTGCTATGCCCCATTCGCCGCGGGTCTATCGCGGGCAGGTCTGGCTGTTGGATTCCGGGCGGGGGAGTTTGGTACGCGTGGATCCGACAAACGGGTCGGTGGAGAAGATTGTCGAACTGCCCGGCTATACGCGCGGGCTGACGTTCTGCGATCGGTTTGCCTTCGTCGGACTCTCGAAGATCCGCGAGACGTCGACCTTCGGCGGCGTGCCTATTGCCGAGGACCGCGAGAAGTTGAAGTGCGGCGTGGCCGTCGTGGATCTCGAAGCGAGCAGAACCGTGGCAACGCTGAGTTTCGAGTCGGGTGTGGACGAGATTTTCGATGTAGCCGTGTTGCCCGGTGTCCGTGCCGCGGCCATGCGGGGACCATTTGCGTTACAGGACGGACGGCCCACGATTTGGGCAGTCCCGGAACCGGAGTGATACGAGCGACGTAACACAGTTATTGAATCCGAGGCGTGAATTACTTAAGGAACAGATGATGAAGTTCTTACCGTGGTTTGAATGTCTGACGAAGTCCTATTTCAACCGATCCAAGGGCCGACGCCGCACGGCGGGACCCATGTTGCGACTGGAACCGCTCGAACAGCGGCAGTTGCTCTCGGTCAATTCGGCCTTGCTCTCGGACCTGAATCCCGGCTCGGCCGGATCGGCGCCCGAGGAGTTTGTCCAGGTCGGCGCGGCGGTCTTCTTTGTTGCCGACGACGGGATCAACGGCACCGAACTCTGGAAGAGTGACGCGGCCGGAACCGAAATGGTCAAGGACATCTATCCCGGCGGCGATGCGGCGCCCAATTCGTCGTCTCCGAGCCAACTGACCAACGTCGGCGGCACGCTGTTCTTCACCGCCGACGACGGTGTCAATGGCACGGAGCTATGGAAGAGCGACGGGACCGAGGCCGGCACGGTCATGGTTACGGATCTGTTTCCGGGCAGCAGTGATCAATACGGCAGCTCCGTACCCAACGCTTCGACCCCGCTGGACCTTACCAACGTCGACGGCACGCTCTATTTCGCGGCATACGACGCCGACCATGGGGCGGAACTCTTCAAGAGCGACGGGACCGAGTCCGGCACGGTGTTGGTGAAGGACATTTCACCCGGCAGCACGTACGTCGAGAACTACAGCGACTTCCCCAACTCATCGGCGCCGCGGAACTTTGCCGCGGCGGACGGGGTCCTTTATTTCACGGCCAACGACGGGACCAATGGCGAGGAACTTTGGAAGAGCGACGGGACCGAGTCCGGCACGGTGATGGTCAAAGACATTGCCACCGGCAGCAGTAACCAGGGGAATTACGGTTATCTTCCCAATACGTCGGCGCCTCAAGACTTGACGCCTATCGACGGCACGCTCTACTTCACGGCCGATGACGGCGACAATGGCGCGGAACTTTGGAAGAGCGACGGGACCGAGTCCGGCACCGTGATGGTCAAAGACCTATTCCCCGGCGGCGGTTTCGATGATTATTATGGTTACTATCCCAATTCCTCCTCGCCGCAGAACCTCACGAGCTTCGACGGAACACTCTATTTCACCGCCTACGACAGCATCAACGGCGAGGAACTGTGGAAGAGCGATGGAACGGATTCCGGAACGTTGATGGTGAAGGACCTGTTCCCCGGCAGCGACTACTACCCCAATTCATCGTCGCCGCGAGAGTTGACGGTTGCGAGCGGGTGGTTGTTCTTTTCGGCCGAAGATGAGACCCATGGCCGAGAGCTTTGGAGTACCGACGGGACGGCTGACGGCACGCTGTTGGTCAAGGACATCAACACGCAAGACGCCGGCGGTGTGGCGGCCGATTCGTCGCCCGCGAATCTTACAAGCGTCGGCGGCGTGCTCCATTTCACGGCCGATGATGAAATCAATGGTCGCGAGCTTTGGATGAGCGACGCGACGGCCTTCGGTACGTTCATGGTCGCAGACCTCTTCGCCGGCAGCGACGCCTCGGAACCGGCGGCGCTGACCGATATTGGCGGCGTGTTGTACCTCTCGGCCGACGACGGCAGTTCCGGACGCGAACCATGGACCCATCAGCCGATCGACAGTGAAGACTACGGATCGCTCGACGGGGTCGCGTTCGAGGACCTCGACGGCAACGGCGTGCGAGACGCCGGAGAACCGGGGATTGCGGATGTGACGGTCTACCTTGACGCCAACAGCAATTGGCAGTTCGATGCGGAAGAGCTTACCACGCTCACAGAGGGCGACGGCAGCTACAGCTTCACCTTACCGCCGGGCAACTACGAAGTTCGCCAGTTGACGCCCGGGACCATGCTTCAGACGTTTCCGATCACGCTCGAAGAAGACGCCTTGAGCCATACTGTAAGCCTGGACCTTGGCAGCCAGATCGACGGTCTGGACTTTGGGAGCTACACGCTGGCGACGCCCACCCAGGCCGACCTGTTGCCGGCCAGCGACACCGGCGTCGCCGATGACGACGATCTTACGAACCTCGACAACGGCTCGCCGGAGACGGCATGGGAGTTTATCGTGGCCGGTGTTTCGGACGTCGGCTTCGTTATCGCGTATATTGACGGAGTACGAGTCGGCCATGGCAAGCCGGTCGGCGGCAGTGTAACCATTACGACCTACGGCGACGAACTGCTGGCCGACGGGTCGCATGTCCTCACGGCAGTCCAACGCTTTGGCGGGGAGGAGAGCGATCTCTCCGAACCGTTGACCGTAACCGTCGACACGACCGCTCCGGCGCCGATCAACTCGCCCGCACTGGTGCTCGTCCGCGTCGACCAGCCGTATCAATACGATGTGAATAGTCCCGACGAAGGTAGCCCGGGCATAACGTATCTGCTGGCCGAGTCCCCAGAGAATGCAACGATCGACGCCAGCGGCGTGATCCATTGGACTCCCACACAGAGCCAGCTTGGCCTGCAGCCGTTTGAAGTCCGCGTGACGGACGCCGCCGGGAATTACTCGGCGCAGACGTTCGAGGTCACGGTGCTCGGCGGCATTCCGGCCTTTCCGGATTCCTACACGGCCCAGGAGGATCAGGCGTTGCAGATCGACGCGACCTCCGGCGTTCTGGACAACGACGGCGAAAACAATGCAGACCCGCTAACGGCCTCGCTGGTGACGCCGCCGACCCATGGGACGGTTGATCTGTCCGCGGATGGTTCGTTCAATTACACGCCCGACGCGGATTTCTTCGGCACGGACGTTTTCACCTACATTGCAACCGACGGCCTCCACGACTCGAACGAGGCCGAGGTGACGATCACCGTTGAGCCGGTCAATGACCCGCCCGTCGCGGTCGACGATGCTTACTCGGTTCCGGAAGACGACGCCCTGCTGATCAATGCCGATTGGGGCGTCTTGGCCAATGATCTGGACGACAATCCGGATTCTCTTATCGCTCTGTTGGTCGACTTGCCCGAGCACGGCTCGCTGACCCTGAACGTCGACGGCTCGTTCATTTACACGCCAGTTGCAAACTTCTTCGGCACGGATTCCTTCACTTACCAGGCCAACGACGGGGCGTTCGATTCCAACGTGGTCACGGTGACGATCGACATCGAGGAGTTCAATGATCGACCGGTCGTCGCCCACGACTTCTTCGACGTCGACGAGAACGGCGTTTTGACAGTCAATGCGGCCCAAGGAGTCTTGGCTAACGACTCGGACGCGGAAAACGATCCGATCACGGCCGCCGTAAACAGTCCCCCTGGCAACGGGACCCTGATCCTCAATGCCGATGGGTCGTTTACCTACACGCCGGACGCCGATTTTGCCGGCATCGATACCTTCTCCTATCGGGCCTCCGACGGGCCGAATGAATCGACCGTGGCCAAGGTAACGATCGATGTCCAGGCTCAATCCGATCCACCGGTGGCCGGCGACGATCAGTTCCAGTTTGCACAGAACAGCGGTCCTCATGTCCTGCAAGTGCTGACGAATGATAACGCCGATCCGGCCGGTTCGCCGCTTCTGATCACGGCCGTTACGCAAGGCTCGGCCGGTGGAAGCATCACGATCGGCGCCGGTGGGACGAACCTCCAGTATACGCCCGCGGCCGATTATCTTGGCGCCGAGACCTTCACCTACACCATCGAAGACGCCGGTGGGCGGACGGATCAAGCAACCGTCACGATCACGGTTACGCAGTTCGGGCCCGACAGCAGCATCTCGGGCGTGGTCTACTGCGACTCGAACGTCAGTGGAGCGTACGAAGCGGGCGAGTTGAAACTTCCCGGCGCCGTGATTACCCTGACCGGAGTCGACGACCTGGGCGTCACGGTTAATCTGTCGGTGATCACCGCCAGTGACGGCGCCTACTCGTTCGACGAACTGCGGCCGGGAACGTATCAGGTCACCGAAACGCAACCGACCGCCCTGCTCGACGGCGAAGATTCGATCGGCACGCTCGGCGGAACCGCGGCCAACGACCGCTTCTCGTCGATCGTGTTGACCGGCGACAGCCATGGCACGGGCTATAACTTCGGCGAACGGGGACTACGGCCGGAGTTCATTTCACTGCAATTCTTCCTCGCCTCCACGCCGACGCCGCAAGAATATCTCCCCGAGGTCATGGCTGCCGCCGAGGAGCGAGCGGGTAACTATGAATTGGCCGCGGCCATTCGACAGGGCGCGACCGAAGTACCCGACAATCCGTCGGATCCGGCGCCGGTGGCGTTGGACGACACCTACACCGTGGCCGAAGATAGCTTCCTCGACGTTGACACCGAGGACGGCGTCTTGATCAACGACGTGGATGCCGACGGAACGTCCGATTCCTTGACGGCCGTGTTGCTGAGCGGTCCCGCCGACGGCACCTTGACACTCGATAGTGACGGCTCGTTCGGCTACTGGCCGGATGCCGACTTCAACGGCGCCGACAGCTTCACCTACCGGGCTACCAACACCGACGGACAATCCAACGAAGCCACGGTCACGATCAACGTCACGCCGACGACAACATCGTCAGTCAGCTTTTCGCCGATCGATGATGTCACCCTCTCGGCCGGATCGCCGCTGATGATCCCGCTGGACGGCCTGACTTCCGACGGGCAATCGCTGAGCTTCACCGCTGAGAGCAGCAATCCGTCGCTCGTTTCCACGTCGATTCCGGAGAACAACCGCAGTATGCGGATCTCGGTAGCCGACCATGGCGACATGGTGCTGCAGTTGCACGAAGACCTTGTCCCGGGCGTCACCGATCAGATCATCGAGCTGGCCGAAGACGGTTTCTACGACGGGGCGATCTTCCATCGCGTGATCGACAACTTCATGATCCAAGGCGGCAACGGTGTTTACGGCGGCGGGAATCCGTCCGACGTGGAGGATTTCGACGACCAATTTCACGTCGACCTGCAACACAACACGCCCGGCGTGCTCTCGATGGCCAAGGCGGGTGACGATACCAACGGCTCGCAGTTCTTCATCAACGAAGTGCCTACCCGATATCTCGACTACAACCACTCCGTCTTCGGCCTGCTGGTCGAAGGGGAGGATGTTCGCGAATCCATCAGCAATGTGGCGACCGGTGCGTCCGACCGGCCGACGACCGATGTGGTCATGGAGGCGGTCGATATCTTCTTCGATGAAGAGAACGGCGTGCTGATGCTCAAGGCGCCCGAAGGCGCCACGGGCGAGGCCGACGTGACCGTCACCGTGACCGGCGAAAACTCGCAGACCTACCAGCAGACGTTCCACGTCACCGTACAGCCGGACACCTACAACGGCGGCCCGTTCCTCGATCCGATCCCGACGATTCAGACCACACTCGACACGCCGGCCACGTTCCAACTCACGGCCAACGACGTGGAAGGCGACCCGGTCACCTTCAGTGCGGTCTCCCGAGGCAGCGTCGGTTACACGTTCGACGTGAACGACCAAACGGGACTGGTTAGCGTAATCCCGCCGTCCGGATTCACCGGCACGATGGAGATCCTCGTCCGCATCAAGCCGGAGACCACTTCCAACACGTCCGACACCTACGACACGCAGGTCGTGTTGATAGAGGTCGGGTAGTTGGGCTAACTGTAGGAGGCGACTCCCGTCGCCGATTGGCTGTTTCTCTGCCTCGATCGGCGACTGGAGTCGCCTCCTACAAACTCGAATTCCCGGATACCCTCAACGATCTAGAAACAATACTCCAGGCCGAAGTTCAGGCCTTGGGCCCAAAAACCGGTAGTTACCCAGTCAAACTCCGGCCGAGCTTCCCCGCTGAGCGCACCTCCGGAGAACTGGGAACTGTTCACGCTGAAGTCGATCTGCTCGCCCGGCCGCGCGACGTTGCTCCAATAGATCAGCGTGTAGCCGAAGGTCGCCCGTAGTCGGCGCGTCAGATCGTAACCGAGCGTAATGCCGAACTCCGGAACCACGGAGAAGCGATTGTCTTCGTACAGCCCGATATTCGTCGGCAACGCCAACAGACCGCCTCGGCTGGTGACGGGCGCCACGCCCGGCACGGTCGTCGTGGTGGATCCGTCGATGCGTACCGAACTGTGCGTATTGCCGAAGGCGACCTTGATCGAGGTATCCAAAGTCCAGTTGCTACGGCGTTCCTCGAGCAGCAGGCCGATCTCCGCCCCGTGAAAGCGGTTCATGGTGTCGAACCGGTCGAGGAGATCAATAGTCGTGCCTGCCGGTATAATGCCGCCCGGATCAGTGGTAGCGGTCGACTCGCTGATCTGCAGATGATCGCTTAAGCGATTGAAACGCCACCCGATCAGCCCGTCGAGCCGAACGCGGCTATCCTGAGTGAGCATGCGGCGCACAAGTACCTCGAAGCCTTGCAGTTCCGTGGTGGCGTCCACAGAAACTGCCCCGTCGAGCACGTTGGGAAACGCGATCAGCCGCGCATCTTGGACGTCCGTGTTGACATTGAAATAGGGTCGGGCAAGGATCGGATCGCCTTCGCTGCCGACGGCAAACGAGGTCGTCTG
>CAYYOX010000235.1:9006-9590 GCA_964473065.1 uncultured Planctomycetaceae bacterium
AGCGGCGGCACTTGGGTACCGCGCGTCCACCACATAAGATATTCGCCGTGGAATGCGATCGGGCCATGGCGCGGCACGGCGAGTAGATTGACCTCGTAGGTCGCACCGCAGGTCGAATCGCTGAAGCAGTCGCCGCCTTCGTGATAGGGAACGTCCGCGTCAACGACTTCGGCCAGATCCGTGGGGTCCGGCTCGATCTGAAGGACATCTTGCGCTTCGACGCCTGCTCGGCCAAGCAGCAGTATCAACGCAGCGAACGAAAAGGCTCCGAAAAGCCTTGAAACGGCCATTTTCAACATGCATTCAATCCATGCAGCAGGCACCCCCCCGCGGTACCGGTCTGGCTGTAATCTCAGTCCGTGGTCGCTTCATCGGACAATAGACGAGCGGTCCTTCAATCTATCTGACCGGAATATCCCTCCTATTCTTCCCGGAGGGCCAAGGCGGCACGCCTTGCGCAGCAGAGGACGATTCGCCAGGGCCCGGCGCAGGAACCATCGAACGCGTCGGCAGTGGCTGCCGTTGGTGCACCCGTTGGCCGATCCGAAGAGCACGCCCGCCACTTTCCCGTCTTCATTGAGGAT
>CAYYOX010000236.1:0-7934 GCA_964473065.1 uncultured Planctomycetaceae bacterium
GGTCTCCCGTATGTGAACCACTGGGACATCTGGGTTTATCCGGCCAAGGTCGATACGTCGGCCCCGGAAGGCGTGACGATCGCCGACCGGCTCGACAACAAGGTCTGGGAGAGTCTGCGCGGCGGTGGAAAAGTGCTCTTGACGGTTCCGCCCGCAACGGTTCGCAGCAACGTGCCGCCCGGGTTCACCAACATCTTTTGGAACACGCAATGGACCAAGGGTCAACCGCCGCACACGCTGGGACTGCTATGCGACCCGAACCATCCGGCCTTGGCCAAATTCCCGACCGATTTCCACACCAATTGGCAGTGGTGGGATCTGGTGGCCCACGGTCGATCCATGATTCTGGACAATCTGCCGCCCGAGTTCCGGCCCGTGGTGCAGGTCATCGACGATTGGAACACCAACCGCCGGCTGGGGCTAATCATCGAAGCCAAGGTCGGCAACGGGCAACTGCTGATGAGCTCGATCGACCTGCGCGGCGATCTTTCAGGGCGGCCGGTGGCACGGCAGATGCTGGCCAGTCTGCTCGCGTACATGGACTCCGCCGCCTTCGCGCCTACTCAAACGCTCGCCCCCGATCAGCTAGAAGGCCTGCTCCGCGAGCCGCCCTTGGGGACATACGCCAAGATCGTCAAGTTCAGCAGCCAAGCGAGCGCCAACCTGGCCCGTTACGCGATCGACGGCGACCCGAGCACGAGTTGGCATACGGCCTGGGAAAACGAACTACCGAAGCATCCGCACGAACTGCAAATCGAACTGCAGAAGGCGACCGAGATCAAGGGATTCGTCTACACCCCGCGACAAGACATGACTAACGGGCGAGTGGCCGAGTTCGAGATCTACCTCAGCGACAACGGCCAGGACTGGGGCCAACCGGCGGCCAAGGGGACTCTGGTGAACACGGGCGAAGAGCAGAAGATCACGTTGGAGTCACCGCGAACAGCCCGCTTCATCCGATTCGTGGCACTCTCGGAGGTCGGAGGCAACCCCTGGGCCAGCGTGGCCGAGTTGGACCTGATCAAGTAATGGTGTCCGGGAATTCGAGTCTGTAGGAGGCGACTCCCGTCGCCGATTGGCAGTTTCTCTGTCTCGATCGGCGACGGGAATTCGCCTCCTACAAGGCAATTGAGAATTCCGTAGGTCAGGGCTTGCACTGACGCCGAGTAACCGGTAACCCCCGAAGATCCTACCAGAAAGCCCCACGAAATGCCGAAGATGACAAAAAGCGCCGTATAGAGCAGGCGGTGCTTCTGCGGGCAGTGGGGCCCAGGCACGGGCCCTTTGGGTGGTTCCTGCATGACGAAGGTTCTGCTGAGGGGCAATCGCTTACGCCGTACTTCTATCTCAACGGGCGTGGTATGATGTCGCCGGCAATTCGCACCCCGCAATGACCTGATGAAGCGATCTTTTTACGCACGATATGCCTGGCCGATCATGCTCGTTCTGGCCGCTTTGTATCCCTTGATCCTTTGGGGGATGATCGATGCGTTTGCCAACGCCAACAACAACATCCACCAGTGGCTTCCCAAGAACTTCGAGGAAACGAAGACCTACGATGCCTTCTGCGAGGTGTTTGGGACCGACGATTTCGTCCTGGCAAGCTGGGACGGATGTACGCTGGAAGACCCCAGGCTCGAACAATTCGCCTCGGAAGTCGTCCCTCCGGCCGGCTCGCAATCCGAGGCGGAGGAAACAAAGTGGTTTCAAAAGGTCTGGACCGGGCCGCGAGTCCTGGAGACCTTAACCAACGACCCGTTCAACCTTTCATGGAACGAGGCCGTCAGACGGCTGGAAGGCTCGTTGGTCGGACGTGACCACGAGACCACGTGTGCGCTGATTACGCTGTCGGCGGCCGGCGATGCCAAGCGGACGAAGGCCTTGGCCGCATTGCAAAAGATCGCCCGGCGTTGCCAGATCGACCCGGACACATTGCGGCTGGGTGGCGATGCGACCATTAACGCGGCCATCGACATCGAAAGCCAGCGGGCCATTCAGCAGTGGATCGTGCTCTCGTGGATCGTTGCCCTGACCGTTGCCTGGTTTTGTTTGCGCAGCATCAAGCTGATGGCGATGCTCTTTATCGTTTCCGGCTACGCGTCGGCCCTGGGTACGGCGATGATCTCGTATACCGGCAACACGATGAATCTGGTGTTGGTCGTGATGCCCGTTTTGCTCTACGTGCTGACACTTTCGGCGGCCGTGCACCTTTGCAATTACTATCGCGACGGGATCCGGGAATCGGGTCTTGACGGGGCGCCGGCGCGTGCCGTGCGTGCCGGCTGGGCGCCTTGCGCGTTGTCGGCCATCACGACCGCGATGGGGCTGATTTCGCTGTATGTCAGCGAGATCATTCCGGTGAAACTGTTTGGACTGTATTCCGCCTTGGGAATCCTCCTGGGGGTAGGAATTCTCTTTCTATTGCTGCCGGCAGCTTTGGAAAAATGGCCCCTAAGAACGGCCCTCGTGCCGCAGAAAGAATCGCCACAGATAGAATCGCCACAGATAGAATCGGCACAGATAAAATTGACACTGAGATCCGACGTCATACTTCATCGGATGTCGGCCTGGACCATACGCCGCCGTCGGCCGCTGATGGTTGTGTGCCTGGTGTTGCTGTCGATCTTCGCCGTGGGGGCCGCCATGGTGGATACGACCATTTCGCCGGGCCGATTCTTCGCCCCGGGGAGCAAGTGGGTCAAGGACAGCAATTGGTTGCAGGATAACCTTGGCCCGATGATCCCGATCGAAGTTGTCGTCCGTTTCGAAGAGTCCTGCCCGTTGGATGTGCTCGAACGCCTGGAGTTGGTGCGCGACGTCGAGAGCCGCTTGCATGACTTCGATGAGATCGGCGGTTCGATTTCCGCCGCCACGTTCGGTCCGGCCAAAAGCGATCTGGAAAGCTCGTTCCGACGCGGCGTGGCCAAGGTGCAGTTGACTCGCAATAAAAACGACCTGGAAACCATGGGCTATCTGAGCGATCAAGGCGACCACGAATTGTGGCGGATCAGTGCCCGGGTTCGCGCGTTCAGCGATATCGATCACGATCGTTTTCTCCGCAAAGTGAAGGCGAGGATCGACGCATTTCTGGAAAAGCGATCGGGGGCGCCCGACACGGTTCGGGCCATCTATACGGGCGTGGTGCCGCTGGTCTACTTGGCCCAGCGGGAACTTCTGAACGGGTTGTTCAAGAGCTTTTGCCTGGCGTTTGTGATGATTGCCGTGGTAATGACCGTGTTGCTGCGGAGCCTCAGGGCCGGCCTGTTGGTGATGTTACCCAACGTGTTTCCGGCCGTGATTACGTTTGGGGCCATGGGTTGGACCGGCACACTGGTCGACGTGGGCGCCATGATGACGGCCAGCGTTGCCTTGGGGATCGCGGTCGACGACACGCTGCATTTCCTGACTTGGTTTCGCCGTGCGTTGCGCCGGGGCCGTTCGCGACATGAGGCCATCGGCGAGGCCTATCGGCGATGCGCGCCGGCGATGGTCCAAACCACGCTGATCGCCGGACTAGGGCTGCTGGTCTTCTGGCTCAGTTCGTTTCAGCCGGTCTCGCAGTTTGGCCTGCTGATGTTCATTCTGCTGGGGGCCGCCTTAATCGGAGATCTGGTGCTGTTGCCGGCAATGCTCGCCACGCGGGTCGGTCGCCTGTTCGAACGCGGCATGCCCGACATTCTCTAATGCGGGACACACCGCTTAGGCGAGCGGCGGATCGAGAACATCAACAAGCTCAGCAAGCCGGTGGCGAGCAAGCACATTGCGGCCGGCTCGGGGACCACGATGTTGGCGGTGAAAAGGCCGGGGATGCCGTTGATCGTGTAGTTTAGCGTCAGGTCATCCTGTAGATCGACCGCGTCGAACTCGCGGCCAATCACATCGCCCAACGGATGCGAACCAGCGAGTGTGAAGGCAAACGCTCCGCTGATTTCGGAGTCGGAGTCGGCTTGAAACAATCCCAGATTGTCGGCCGATTGGCCGGTGAGTATGCCTGCTTTCGAGGTCAGTACATATCCGTTGATCACAGCGCCGTGGCTGTCGAGGACCATGCCGTCGGCCGAAACGACCAACTCGGCATCACCTTGGCCGCCGGTGGCAATCGATTTACTGACGCCGGTATAGGTGCCGTCGCCGAACAGGCCGGTGCCGAGCAAAGCGAGAATATCCTCGCCGGAAATCTTCTCGTCGCCGTTGAAGTCGCCGTTGCCCCATTCAGCTTCAGGCGTTACTCCGTCGCCGAACAGACCGGCCTGGAGGATGTTGAGGATGTCCTGACCCTCGACCTTCCGGTTGCCGTCCGTGTCGCCCGGGGCGGCCTGCAGCACGTCGGCCACGACGGCATCGGCCAGATGGGTTACCGGTTGCAGATTGGCGCCCTGGTCGGTCAAGAAGACGCCGTAGCCGAGATGACCCGCCAGCGGAACGGTTGTGAACGTTCCGTCACGAGTGCCCGCGAGGACCGTGATGCTCTGATCTCCCCACTGACCGGCGGCAAGATCTCCCACGAAACCGATAGCATCCAGCGAGAGGGCGCTTCCGACATCCAACACGACTTGGCTGGCAACAAGAGCCGCGAAATCCTGCGACAACCGTGCCTGATACGTACCTCGAAGGCCGACGTTGAATTCCGCGGCGTTGGCCGTACCGCCGGCCATAACAAACCGGCCGATTCCGCCGGGAGCGCCATCCGAGAGTCCTTCCACACCGACGGCAACATAGCCGTTTTCCCCGGTAACAAGCGTGCCCCCGAGCATCTCGTAGACGCCCTGCGAGCCAGCCAGATATCCTAAGATCAGATCCTCGTCAGGTGTATTTGTGCCGCCGGTTTGGGTGAAAGTTCCGGTTCCGCTGTATCCGACGTATTCGCGATTAGTGCTGAGTTGGCCCGAGCCGCTGAGTTCGTAGGTTCCCGTTCCCGTGGCCTTCTGCCCGAGACGCAGGCTTCCGCTTATCGTATTGTCGCCGCCGGTCTGGGTGAAGGCGCCGGTCCCGTCGTACCCGACGTATTCGCGATTGGCATCGAGTTGGCCGGCGCCGCTAAGCTCGTAGGTTCCCGTTCCCGTAGAACTCTCCCCGAGTCGCAGGCTTCCGGTTAGCGTATTGATGCCGCCGGTCTGGGTGAACGTGCCGTCGCCGAGATCCCCGATATAGGCTCTTTCAATAGTCAACTGTCCGCCGCCGAGTTGGTAGGTTCCCTGTCCGCTGTCGTCTCTTCCGAGATAGAGCCTTTGGGCGATAGTGTTCGTCCCGCCGTCTTGTATCAAGGCGCCCACGCCCTTATCGCCGACGTACTCGTAAGTCGCTGAAAGAGCCGCGTCGCCGCTGAGCTGGTAGGTTCCATTGCCCAGCGCGTCGGTGCCGACATAGAGCCCGCTGAATTCGTCTGCGTTGAGTCCTTCGCCGACGCTGTTGGTTCCGCCGGAGTGGATGAATGTGCCAACGCTCCTTTCGCCCACGTGAAGTTCCAAGGCGGCTAGCTGGCCTGTTCCGCCGAGTTCATAGGTCCCTTGTCCGCTGGAGGACCCGGCCAGCGTGATCTTCGTTGAGGAGGTATTGCTGCCGCCGGTGTGGTAGAAATGTCCAATGCCCGAGATGCCGATGGATTGGCGTTGGGTCGAGAGTTGCCCGGAGCTCAAGGTATAAGTTCCGTCGGCCCCCTGCTCGACGCCGATGGTAAGGCCGTTGGAGAGTTGATTCGTGCCGCCGCTTTGTGTGAAAGTGCCCGTGCCTTGGTTGCCAACCACGACGCCGTTGACCGTCAGTTGGCCGCCTCCGCTGAGTTCGTAGGTCCCCTGGGATTCGGCCTCATAACCGATCCGCAGGCTAGTGTTGATCGAATTGGTTCCGCCGGTCTGACGAAATGTTCCGATGCCGAAGTTGCCGACATATTCTCGATTGGCAATCAACTGAACAGTTAGCGGATCACCGCTGAGCTCGTATGTTCCCTGGCCGTCGTTTCCGACGCGCAAACTGCCACTGACCGTGTTGGTCCCGCCAGTGTGCAGGAATGTTCCGAGCCCGTCGGCCCCGACATATTCCCGTACTGCGGAAAGCTGGCCGGTTCCGCCCAGTTCGTACGTTCCGACCGCATCGTTGTCCTCGCCGAGCACGAGATAGTTGGCAATCGCGTTGATTCCGCCGGTCTGAACAACGCTTCCACTGCCGGCGAACCCGACGTTTGCGTCGTAGCCAACCGACAGGTCTCCACCGGTGATGGACAGGTTGCCGCTGTCGGTCAGGCCGTATCCGAGGTACAGGTTGTCACAGGCTTCCAGAGCCTGATCGATTTGGGCCGTGCCTGCGTTATCGATGTTAGCATCGACGAAGCTTGTCGGCTCACCAAGAAGCCAGTTGGTAGCCGTCGACCAGTTTCCCAAGTCGACGTGCCAAGTGGCGCCGGCCGCGGCGGATGTCATTAAAACGGCGAAGGTCAGCAACGTTAGTGCGCAATGTCGAAAGCTACCAGGCGTCGAACTCACGGTCAACGAACTCATAAAAGTCTCCTTGGCCAGAGCAGGCCAGTTCACGATGGTTGGTTTCATGACGATTGGTTCTGGCAGAAGCGGAGGCACTTCACCCGACAGACAAGAGATGTTGCCGCACCGGTGCGATTACCCGAAAAGGGCGCGAGTGATTCCACGAATAGCCATATTCCCGATACTATTTAATATAAATGCTCATGGCGGACAGTGCAATAACCAAATGGATGTATATGACTCTTGCAGGCATCCAATCCGTTTCCAACACCGGCACCCCTTTTCGCATGACAGTCAATATGCTACCATGGGCGGTAACTGGACAGCAAATGGGTAGGTCGCACGAACGGGCTGGGCATTACCCCTCGCACATGCTGTCTGCGGAGTAAAAGGTCCTTTGTGAGGCGAAGATATCTGATGCGGCCAAATGTTCTTATCACTGGAGGCGCCGGCTACCAAGGCCTGGTTGTCGCCGAGTTGCTTCACGATCGCGGGTATCCGGTCACGCTTTTCGACTGTTTCCGCTATGGCGAAGATCCCGTCTTTCATCTGGCCCGGCAAGGCGTTCGGATCATTCGCGGCGACGTGACGCGAGCAGACGAGGTCGCCCGGGCGGTCAAGGATCACGATGTGGTAATTCATCTGGCGGCCTTGGTCGGCTACCCGCTGTGTGAAAAGGAGCCCGTGACAGCCGAAGAGGTCAATGTCGGCGGGACGCGTCACGTCGTGGCGGCCATGAGCCCGCGGCAGTCGTTGATTTTTGCCTCGACCGGATCCGTTTACGGGCGGGTCGACAGCGAGTGTACCGAACAGACGCCCACTCGCCCGTTAAGCCTCTACGGTCGAACGAAACTGGAAGCCGAGAAGATCGTGTTGGATTTCGGTGGCGTGGCCTTGCGATTCGCCAGTCTTTTCGGAGTCAGCCCGTGCATGCGATTCGATCTGCTGGCCAATGCGTTTGTCTATCGTGCGGTGCATGAAGGTCGGCTCCTGGTTTACGGCGCGGAGAACCGGCGTACATTTCTCCACGTCCAAGATGCGGCCCTGAGCCACCTCGCGGCCGTGGAGAACTACGATCTGATGCGAGGTGAAGCATTCAACGTGGGTGACGAATCGCTCAACTGCACGAAACGACATCTCGCCCAGCAGACGGCAAGGCAGTTTCCGATGGAGATCACAATCGCCGAGTCCGGCGAGGATCCCGATCTGCGCGATTACGCCGTCCGCTACGAAAAGATTCAGCAACTGATCGGCTTTTCCGCCAGTGTAGACTTACCGAGTGGGATTGAAGAAGTGGGCAAGCTCGCCCGCTTTTGTGCGATGAAGGCCGCCTGGCGATTTTCGCCGTAGCGGTCGATGTTGAAGTCGATTCAAACTGAAAGTAGCCGTTTACGCCCTCAAGTGACATGAACAGGTGGCCGAATTAGCTTGTCGGCTCAACCAACAACCACACTCCAC
>CAYYOX010000236.1:7944-9588 GCA_964473065.1 uncultured Planctomycetaceae bacterium
GAATTGCCGGGTAGCGATGCAGGAAGATCGCTACGGAGTGGAAAAAGGCGACGGTAGTCTTTTTCATGGCGATCGACTGCTCGAACAACTGCAAGCAAAGGTTTTCCGTCCCCTTTAACGTCTTTAACGTCACGAACATTGCCTCCCGGCTACACGGCTTCGTGCTCGGTTCGGGAGATGATCTCTTCTTGTAGCTCTTGGCCGATGTCGACGAAGTAGTCGCTGTAGCCGGCTACTCGGACGATCAGGTCGCGGTGCTGCTCGGGGTTCTCTTGGGCCTCGCGGAGCGTGGCGGCGTCGAGCACGTTGAATTGGACGTGGTGCCCATCGAGGTTGAAGTAGGTGCGAATCAGGTCGGTCAGCCGGTTGAGGCCCTCGCCGGCAAGCACTTGGGGACTGAACCGCAAGTTCAGCAACGTGCCGCCGGTCCGTGCGTGGTCGATCCGTGCGGCCGACTTCAGCACGGCGGTCGGACCGTGGGTGTCGGCCCCTTGACTGGGTGAAATGCCTTCCGATAGCGTTACGCCGGCCGGGCGTCCGTTGGGCAGAGCGCCGACCACCGAGCCGAAATAGATGTGTACGGTCGTGGGCAAGAGATTCACGCGATACTTGCCGCCCTTGGTGTTGGGCCGCCCGTTGAGCACGTCGAAATAGGCGTTGAAAACGTCCTCGGCCAGGTCGTCGGCCCGGGGGTCGTCGTTGCCGTATTTTGGTGTTTTGTTAACCAACTGCTGCCGCAATGGCTCGTGGCCTTGGAAATCGTCGGCCAGCGCGTCGAGCAGTTGGCCCATGTCGCACGACTGCTGGTCGAAGACCATCGACTTCACGGCCGAAAGGGCGTCGACCACCGTTCCCATGCCGACGCCCTGGATGTAGGTCGGATTGTATCGCGACCCGCCGTCGTGATAGTCGCGGCCGCGGGCGAGGCAATCGTCCATCAGCAGCGACATATAGGGGGCCGGCATCTGGTTGGCAAACAGCCGTTCGATCCGGTTGTTGCCGGCGATCTTCAGGTCGACGAAGTTGGCTAGTTGACGGCGGTAGGCCTCGACCAGCTCGTCAACCGTCGTAAAGTCGCGGGGATCGCCCGTGTTGGGTCCCAACTGCTGGCCCGTCTTCGGGTCGCGGCCGTCGTTGATGGCCAACTCGAAGATCTTCGGCCAGTTGATGTAGCCGGTCAGCGTGCAACTCTCCTTGCCGAAGGCGCTGACCGTCACGCATCCGCTCGGTCCGCCGGCTCGGGCGTCGGCCATGGTCTTGCCGTCATGCAGCAGTTCTTGGATGATTACGTCGCTATTGAAGACCGACGGTTGGCCCAAGCCCGTGCGGATCACACGGCATGCTCGCCGGACGAAGCGTTCCGGGTTTCGCTTGCTGAGCTGGATGCACGCGCTGGGTTGGATCAACTGCATCTCTTCCACGACGTCGAGCATCAAGTAAGAGACCTCGTTGACCGCGTCGCTTCCGTCGCTTTGCAGGCCGCCGATGTTGATCAGTGCGAAATCGGTGTAGGTGCCGCTTTGATCTTAGCTGTTGCACACCTGCTACTGGTCCCGCGCTTTGTTCACCCAAGTACAGTAATACTCCAAATTATCGTCTACCCCCTCCCCATCACGACATCCAGCATCCAGCTATCGTGTGACG
>CAYYOX010000237.1:0-9585 GCA_964473065.1 uncultured Planctomycetaceae bacterium
TTGGAGATCTGGCCCTCACCGCCGTGCCGGCGGCGGCTAAACGAATTCCGGAAGTTATTCCTTTACAAGACTCATCCGGCCAGTCGGCTGATCCGATTCACAGGCACCGCTGCGGGCATTCTCTCCGATCGGTAGCGATACTGCATCAGGTAGGCGTCTTCGGGCGTGTCTTCGTAGTAGGATCGCAAGACCGAAACGGCGCGGAAGCCGCTCTCTCGGAAGAACAGTTGGGCGGGTAGGTTCGTCTCGCGAACTTCGAGCACGACCCGATTGCGACGCTGTGACGACAGTTTACCGATCAGCTTGGCTACCATTTGGCAGCCTACGCCCAGGCGGCGATAGTCGGCGGCCACGGCGAAGTTCAGCACGTGGATGCGGTTCTTGTGGAGTTCGTAGATCATGAACCCCACCACGCGATCCTCGTACTCGGCCACCATGCCGATACAATTGCGCTGGCGCAGGCAGCGGATGAAATCGTCCTCCAGCCAAGGGAACTCGAAGCTCTCCTCCTCGGCCTGGAGTACCTCCGGCATGTCGCGCCGGATCATCCATCGGATATGAACACGGACTTCTTGTTTGGATTCGGAATGCACGCCGGCCTCCTTCCTTGTCGGCCTGTCACGATCTTTGCAGATCGTCGTCTTGCACAATTCCCCCGAGTTTTTCCCCGTCTCTTCCGGCTGGCGTCGGCCATTCCTTGCTACCGCCAAGCCGGTTCTTCCTGGTGGGATTGGTACGGTAACATAAGAGCCAAAATCCTCCAATAGCGTCTGAGACAGGTTTTGCGGTCTCGCGTGCAGAGGCGGGTTGGTGTCCTTGCTGCTATAGTCTTCGGCTCGTTCACCATTTCAGCGAGAGTCGAGTAGTCGCTGATATCGGTAACACATAAGGAAAGATAGGGAGAAAGGGAAAGATGAGGCCGAAGTGAGGATGCCAAAAAACATACTTTTGATCATCCACCCGACATGGGTCACGGCGGCTCGGCAATGGTCCATCTGCAGGACATGCTGATGCAGACGCCGCCGGTTTCGCCTGTTTCGTTGAATAAGACAGCAACAGCATCTACCGAATATAGCGCGGACTATTCCGCCGATAAGGCAGTGGATGGAAAGGCTGACACACGCTGGTAAATGTCATCAACACAGGGCAGCGGCTGGCTTGAGGTGGATCTGGGGAAACCGACGGTAGTTGCGCGGGCGGTGCTTAACGAGAAGAGTTATCCGCAGATCACCAAGTTTACCGTTGAGATGTTCGGCGCGGACGGTAAGTGGCCGGTTTTGGCGTGGGGCCGGAGTATTGGTGCGCGGTTCGAGCTGAGCTTTGCGCCGGTGACTGCACGCAAGTTCAGGTTGAATGGCCTCGAATCCGAATTGATGTGGCCCAGCTCAGGGGTAACGGTCGACGAGTTTAAGCTGTTCGCAAATTAGACTTGGTTGAGTCGCTTCAAGAGAAAAACTCCCCTGAGCCGGCGGCGTCGAAGGCGTTTTTGATGTGCTCGACTTGTGGGCGGCGGCGACCTTCGGGCCAGACGATCGCTATGACGTCGAAGCGGGATGGGTGTTCTAGCAGACCGTGACGTTTTAGGAAAGTGACGGCCAGACGGGTTAGCCGGCGTTGCTTGTCGGCATCGACCGCCTCGGCCGGGTGTCCGACTTCGTCTGATCCGCGCGTCTTCACCTCGACGAAGACGATCGTGCGGTCGCGATCGACGGCCACCAGATCGAGCTCGCCCGACGGCATGCGGCTACCCTGGGCGATCAGCTTGTAGCCGCGGCGTTTCAAGAACCGCGCGGCAACGGCTTCCCCACGCTGGCCTAGCAATCTGGCGGGGAACAGCCGGCTTAGCCATGCGGCCGCCATGGTGCGAATGCTCATGTCGGGAGCGAATTACTTCTTGTTAGCCTTGGCGGCTAACTTGGCCCGTTCCGCAGGGTCGATCCGGCGTTCCTTCAACTTGACCGCCTTGCCGACGCGGTCGCGAAGATAGTAGAGCTTGGCCCGACGGGTCACGCCTGCCCGGGTGACTTCGATCTTGGCGATCCGCGGGGAGTGCAACGGGAATTTCCGCTCGACCCCTTGGCCCTGGACGATCCGGCGGACCGCAAACATTTCTCGGGTGCCGGAACCGCTGCGGCCAATCACCACGCCGGAGAAGATCTGGATCCGTTCTTTTTCCCCCTCGAGGATCCGGCAATGCACGTCGACCGTATCGCCAATCTCGAAGTAGGGTACTTCCTCTTTCATGCTGGCCTGTTCGGCCAGGCCCATTAACTGCTGACTCATGACTTCACCTTTCTAACTTGCGTCGGCAACTCCCGCTGCCTGCGATAATTGTCTTGTCGTTTCTGTTTATGATTCGTCGAGCAAGTCGGCGCGACGTTCTCTGGTTCGTTCTTCGCTATTGAGTTGTCGCCATCGGGCGATTTCCTGGTGGTTGCCGCCGATGAGCACTTCGGGGACCTCCAGGCCGCGGTACTCGCGGGGTCGCGTGTATTGGGCGAATTCCAAGCCTCGGTTGCCGCCCGAGAAGGAATCGTCGCCGCTGCTCTGTTCGTCTCCCAACACATCGGGGACCAGTCGGATCACCGCATCGATGACGGCCATGGCGGCCACTTCACCGCCGTTAAGTATAAAATCGCCAATCGATAGCTCTTGGGGCCTCAAAATCTCCCGAATTCTTTCGTCAAATCCCTCATACCGCCCGCACAACAACAAAATCCGCTCATGCCCGGCCAGCCGCGTTACGCCCGGCTGGTCCATGCGGGCGCCTTGCGGCGTGAGCATGACCAAAAGTCCCGGGTCGTCGGTCAACTGTCTAACCGCCTCGACGCACTCGACCACCGGCTCAACCTTCAACACCATGCCCGGCCCGCCGCCAAAAGGGCGATCGTCGACCGAATTGTGTTTATCGCGCGCCCAGCCGCGGATGTCGTGCAAATGCACGTCGATCAACCCGGCCTGAATCGCGCGGTTCAACAGGCTTTGGCCCAAATACCCTCGAAAGATCTCGGGAAACAGGGTCAAGACATCGAAACGCATGGGCGTCTATTCAGTTTTTTCTTCGGGAGCGGTTTCTTCAGGCGTCGGTTCGGGCGCCGGTTTTTCGGCCACGATCTCGGCCGCTACGGCTTCGGTTTCGGCCTCGGGCGTTTCGGCCTTTGGCTCTTCCTGGGGCGGTTCGGGCCGGCGACGCGACTCGGCCAAGCGGGCCAAGGCCGTCTCCTGCTCTTGCAGCCGGGTTCCCTCGGCGCCGTACTTTTTGATCAGCACACCCACCTTGTCCGACGGTTGGGCGCCTACGCTGAGCCAGTAGCCGATCCGCTCGCCATTGAGCACGGCCCGGGCGTCGACGTCGGAGAGCATCGGGTCATAAGTCCCCAATTCCTCCAACACCCGACCGTCACGCGGGTTTCGACCGTCCATCACACAAATGCGATAGAAGGGCCGATGTCTGCGTCCCATTCTCTTCATCCGAATGCGTACTGCCACGCTGTTCTCCTCCTAAACAAACAATCTTCAAACGCTATACTTGACTTGGATCGTCTCGTCGGCGACCTCGCTTTTTCCTATTACTTTCTCGCCTCGCGCTTTTTACGGCGCAATTCTTTCTCACGCTGTTTCTTTATTTTTGTCCGTTCCTTGGGCGAAAGACGTTTTCCCGTGCCGCCCTTCGTTTTGCCGAACTTTGCGCCCGGGTCGAGCATGCCGCCTTCGGTGAGTTGCTTCATGGCGACCATTCGCTCGCGCGTGCCCATGCCCGACATCCGCTTCATCATGTCGGAAATCCCGTCGAACTGCTTGACCAACTCGTTGACTTCATGCGGTTCGGCGCCCGCTCCGGCGGCAATCCGGCGTCGTCGACCCTGGTCGACGGTCTTCGAGGGATTGCGTCTTTCCTCGGGCGTCATCGAATCGATGATCCCACCGAGCCGCTTGAGGTCTTTCTCGGCGTCGACATCACCCATCGCGTCGGCCATACCGCTCATGCCGGGGATCATGCCCATGACCTTGTTCAGCGGCCCCAGTTTCGAGGTCTGCCCCAGCAGCTTCTTGAAATCGTCCAGCGTGAATTCGCCCTTGCGGAGCCGGGCCTCTTGCTCGGCCATCTCGTCCTGGTCGAACTCCTGCTGGGCCTTCTCGACCAGTGTGAGCACGTCGCCCATCCCCAGGACCCGGCCGGCCATCCGATCGGGATGGAATTCTTCCAACGCATCGAGGTGCTCGCCCGTGCCGACGAACTTGATCGGCACGCCGGTGACCGCCTTGACCGACAGCGCCGCTCCACCCCGGGCATCGCCGTCGAGCTTGGTCATCACCACGCCGTCGAGCTCCAACGCCTCGTTGAACACCTTGGCGCTGTTCACGGCATCCTGGCCCGTCATGGCGTCGACCACCAGATAGACCTGGTCCGGCTGGACCCGCTGATCGATCCGCGATAGCTGGTCCATCAACTCGTCGTCGACGTGTAGTCGTCCGGCCGTGTCGAGGATCAGCACGTCGACATCCGACCCCTTGGCCTGCCGGACGGCCTTCTGGCATAGCCTGACCGGGTCGTTGGCCTCGGCGGCGGCCTAAACGGGTATGTCGAGCTGTTGGCCGAGGACTTGCAACTGGTTGATGGCCGCGGGTCGCTGCAAGTCGGCCGCCACGAGCATCGGCTGCTTGCCACGCTGTTTGATCATTCGCCCCAGCTTGCCGCAGGTGGTCGTCTTGCCGGAACCCTGCAGGCCACAGAGCATCAAGATCGTCAGCGGTGGCTTCAGGTGCAGGGAATGGTCGACCGGCCCCATCAGGTTGATCAATTCCTGATGAACGATACCCACCACCTGCTGGGAGGGGTCAAGCGACCTCAACACTCGCTCGCCGATGGCCTCTTCGGTCACGCGGGCCATGAAATCCTTGACGACCGAGAAGCTGACATCGGCTTCGAGCAGGGCCATTTGGATCTGGCCCAGCCCCTCGCGCATATTCGCCTCGCTCAGCTTGCCTTTTCCCCGTAGGCTCTTCAGAGCCGAGGTCAGGTTGTTTTGCAGCGATTCGAACATGGGCCGATTTCCGCGTCTTGTGTTTCCGCAACTGGCGGGGAGCTTGTAGCTAAATGCGCGTAATCCAGTATCCTAACGAAAAATGGTGCATCTTGGCAATGGTCTTCGGCAAACGATCTTGAGAATCCGGACCTTATTACCGCCGGTTTTGGAGACTGTCCCATCCTGTAGCGGTGCGTTTGCACCTATAAGAACTGGTCGCGTTGTGCCGAAAGGGTAAACCACCAACTGTCCGCCGATTCTACGGAATCCCCTGACAGGTCGATCCGACAAGGATCCCTGGCCTTTATGGCGTGTGGCAACCGGTGGCATGCTCTCGTCGATGCGTCGTAACCAACGTCTGACACATGGCTTATGGCGCACGTCGTGCGAGTCGCCGGCGAGAGGGCCAAGCAGCAATGACGCCGTCGAAGACGGTTTCTTCCAAGCAGCGAAGGGAACGGGAGACGTCACTCGCCTGAAGCACAAGGAATGGGGATAATATCTTTGCTGACAAGGGGGGTGTTAGTTACTGCCATCGAAAGAGGAAAGCGACAATTATTCGCATCGGCTCGTAGTGACCCGATTCATCGGGTCCGGATTTTCAGGACCGCATGAATGCGGTCACCTAACGGTCCGTACACAATCCCGTTTAGCGGCCGACTGCACGTCGGTGATACAAAGCAACCGAGCTTTAGCGATCGTCGATGATCTGTTTAATTCGCGACAACCCGCAGGAACGATCAGCTTGCGCCGCTAATGCAAACCGTTTGCCTGAAAAGACTTGACGAAATCCGAACCCGAACGTAGAGTTCTTCAGCGATGATTGCCACAGCAGTGAAATGCCATGCCAATTCATCCTTAACCCATTGGAGGTTATTCGTTACGGTGTCCGCCAAGAAGTCTTCCGGAGTTGAATCATGTTACGCAACACCCTATTTGCCGTGATCGTATGTCTGTTGGTCGTTCCTTCCGCCTTCGGGCAACAGTGGGCCAAGAAGATGTTCAAGGAGTTCAGCCACGACTTCGGCACCGTGGCCAAGGATGCCAAGATCGAACACGAGTTCGTCCTGAAGAACATCTACCTGGAAGACGTTCACATCACGGGCGTCCGGTCGAGTTGCGGCTGCACGATCCCGACCATCAAGAATGACCTGCTGAAGACGTACGAAAAAGGGGCCATTGTCGCCAAGTTCAACACGCGTTCGTTCCGCGGAAACCGGGGCGCCACGCTCACCGTGACCTTCGATAAGCCCTTCTATGGACAAGTCCAGTTGCACGTCAAAGGCAACATCCGCAGCGATGTCTCGATCAACCCCGGCAGCGTTCAATTGGGACCGGTCGACCACGGCGAGACGGTCGCTCGGAAGGTTTCGATCAAGTATTACGGCGGCAGCTCCTGGAAGATCGTGGGCGTGAAGAGTGCCAATCCGCATATCACGGCCGAAGTGGTCGAAGCGAGCCGTCGCCGCGGTCAGGTCCGCTACGATCTGTTGGTCCGTCTCGACCGGGAAGCGCCGGTCGGATACATCAAAGACCATCTGATGCTGGTGACCAACGATTCCCGATCCTCGCGAATTCCGGTGTTGGTCGAGGGTCGCGTCGAGGCGGCCGTCACAATCAGCCCCGCCTCGTTGTTCATGGGCGTGGTGGAGCCGGGCAAGAGAGTGACCAAGAAGCTGGTCGTGAAGGGCAAGAAGCCGTTCCGCATCCTCTCGATCCGGTGCGACGACGAATCGTTCGAGTTCGGCCCGGTTGACAATCAGGTGGCCAAGCTGGTTCATCTCGTGCCGGTCACGTTCGTCGCGGGCGAGAATGCCGGCAAGGTCAACCAGACGATCCGAATCGAGACCGACCTGGGCAACGCGATGCCCGAAATGGCCGCTTTTGCGGTGGTTTCAGCCCCGTAGCACCAACATCGTTTAGCGGTCGGGCTTGCGGTGGTGCGCTTTGTGTAAACTTTGCAGGTTGTCGGGCCGTTGCTTCGGCAGGGTGGCGTTGCTTCAACAGGATGACCGAGCGGCAAGGCCGCCGATTTATGGCCGACAGTTCGGGGCTAGCTTTCTGAGGGCGAATTCGGTTTCAGAATTGAATCAATAAACGATTGGTCAATCTTCGTTCGTTCATCGCACCTCGCCACCAAGTCTGTATGTGGACGCTCTCCGTGGAACAGGTGAATAACCACTCCCTCAGGCTTGGCTGCGTCAATAGCGGGAAGAAAATCGCTGTCACCTGCGAGGATAGCAGCATCCGAAATCAGGTTCTTGGCAGCTAGCAGAACCAAGTCCACGCCCATTTGAATGTCCACACGCTTCTGCTGAAAAAGGGGCTTCCCCCGTCCGTCGAGACCGCGAAAAGCCAGCTTTCCCAATCGGACTTGAAACCGAGGGATCTTATCCAGTGCATAGTGAAATCGCTGCGCTCTACCAAAGCGGGTTTGCTCTTGGGGTGTTGGGGGATTGGATTGATACGGCTCGCAATCGTAGTAGTATGATCGCAGAATCTCGCGGCCACCAGCCATCTGATTTACTAGCTGTTGGAAACAAATCTTCGCACCGTTGAATTCACTCCTTAGTGTCTGCTGAAGGTACGCTCCGTCGATGAAAATCGCAATTCGCCCCATGACTGATCGCTCCTAGAGTCTGGCTCACATTTGGCTACCCACAAACAAAAAAGGGCCACCAACACATTGGGTGACCCTGGACACGCACGAAAAACAAATAGATAGCCTGACATCCACAAGGAACGCCAGGGGTTATTTTCCAACCACTTAAGTATCGCCGATTCGACGAGAAATGCAACCCCTTTTTTCGCAGTTTTTCCAGTTTTCCTGAGGTTCTGTGTGGCAAGTCTTTGTGGGGCCAAGACTTGCGATATCCACAGGGGTTTCGCACAGCCCACCGAATCGGGTGGGATGAATGGGCTGATCGACGCTTCGGCTTGCCGGCGGCAGCGCATTCGTAGGGCACTCTTCCAAAACCCCGCTTTCCGTCATTATTCTCCTTGTCGCATTTTCAAAGTTACCGGGCTTGCCCGACGCTTTTCCGGGCGATGCGAATCGCGTATGCTGAGGGCAACCCCGGGTAGAAACAGGGGCTACACTTCAATGACCGGCCTGCCTGCGAGGTTTCCATGCCTGCCATTTCCAAATGCCCGCGCTGTTTGCAACTCGTCACGCTGCCGGAAGGTGTCGAGAGCAACGCAAAAATGCGCTGCCCGCTCTGCTCGGAAACTTATCCGCTAAGCGAGGCCTTGGCCGCCGTTCCTCCGACGTTGATCCCGGTCGATAAGCCGCCGAGCGAACCATCGGAGTCGGAATTCCTGGTGAAGTCGGACCTGATCTCCGAGCCCTTTCACGTGGCCGGGGAGAAGGTTGAAGTGGTTCCACAAATCGACGCGGGCGGGGAAGAAACGCCCGAGCAGCCGGTCGATGCAGAAGCTTTTTCAATTCGCGACGAGGAAGCATCGGCCCAAGAGAGTGCGCCGATCATCGGCAGCCCATTACGGCCACAAAAACGCAGAAAGAACTCCAAGAGCCCAATTCGGTTTATGGCGGAAGTGATCGGCGGCGGGTTTTTGGGCGTGTTGATCAGCTACTATATTATCGCCTGGGCCGGTTTAGACGTGCCGAAACTTCCGTTGCCCTGGCTGCCTCACACAATGAATCGCCCGGTGCCGCCAGACAACGGCCCAGTGCCTGAGATACCGACACCAGCACCGGCAAAGAGCGACGAACCGGACGAACTGGTCACGCTCTCGGACCTTTCGACGCCCGAGGAACCGGTCGAGCCGGAACCGGTTGTCGAACCAACATTCGAGCCCCCCTTGGAACCCGTCGAACCCGACCGCGTGGGACCACGACAGCGACCGGCGCTTACCGGCGTCGAACTTGGCGAGGCGCTGAAGGCGGCCCACGAGAGCTTCCAGGGCGTCGAGCCGGCCGACGACATCAGGCCTTCGACGTATGAGGCGTTCTGCCGGCTGGGGCACGTGGTCGCGTTTGCCGCGGGCGATCGCCTGACGGATCGCAAGGAGGCCGCCGCGAAGATGCTCCGGCAGATGGCCGAATCACCGCCCCACTTGTTGCAAATCGAACGCCGGGCGGCCGAACTACTACAGGCCGATCCGCCGACTCACCAGGGAATCCTCCTGGCCGGGACGATCGGCAAGGTCTCCGCGCGAGACGGGCTGTTCGGCACGGTCGTGAAGATGCCCACGGTCGGCCAAACGGTGGTCCTGTTCAGCGATGATCCGCTCCCCTTTTCGGAATCGCAACAGGTCGTTATCCTGGGCAGTATCGTTCGCGACCCGGCCGAGAACCTCGTAGGATACAGCGGCTCGAAGCCGTTGGTCGTCTGGCTGGGGATGGCGGTCGTTGTACCGTAACGAAGTAAAGTCGCAACTGGAGTTGGGGGTTCAGGGTTCGGGGTTCAGAATTCCGGGGCAAATGTTGAATCCGAGTGCTGAACCCTGAACCCCGAACCCTGAACCCCCAGGCATATACGCTCGGCGCAAGACTTGCGACGAAAAGTTGTACCCCAAGCCCACCCAACGGATTGCC
>CAYYOX010000238.1:0-8482 GCA_964473065.1 uncultured Planctomycetaceae bacterium
TTGGGCCCGGCCGAAGCGCCCCTGGGTGTAGTTGGTCTCGTGCAGCGAGTCCAACAGGACGCAGTGGGCAGGGGGTGCCTCGACGATCGAAATGTGCTTATCGATCGGCTGCAAGTCGGCCGTTTGCGGCTTGGCCTCGGGAAAGGCCTCCCAACAGTTCTCTCGATTATCGTGGTTCCCCAAGGCCAAGTGCAACGGCATGCCCGCCTCGCGCAACGGACGAACCAACTCGACCAGCACGGCGTAATCGCCCTTTTGGCCCTCCATGTAGACACAATCACCCGCCACGATGGCTCCGGCCGGCTTGGGTGTCGAGCCGAGGATCCGGTCGCGGGCAGCCGCAAAACTCTCGGCCGGCTTGATCCCGTTAGGCGACTGGTCAAGGTGCTCGAAGATGTGCGTATCGGCCAGCAGTGCCCAACGGTTCGGATCTACCGCCGACTCTTCCGCCCGCGCTCGCCATGGCAAGAGCAACCCCGCCCCGGTAGCGACCGAGCCGGCAAGGAAACGACGACGAGAGATCGGCGGAATGTGAATCGGCATAACAGGCTCCTTATTAAACTCGCGCCGTTGGCGGCAATCGTTTCGCGACCAACGGTCGCGGCTTTGTACTGATTGGTCCCCAAGTTCCCATAATAGTATACCATATCTCGGGATATTCCACCACATGCGCAGGAGACCTGCGCGGGAAAAGCGGACAGGCACCCCTTCGGCGTCGTGTTGACACGTGCGTCTGCCACGGCAACAATGGGAGCAACCGGTAAGCCGGCCATATTGACGTTGCCGTGAATCCACAGATCTCGTTCTAACAACCGATGGCAGGGCCTCTCCCATGAAACGATTCTTTGCTTTACTATTCTATGGATTGACGATCGTTTTTCCGACCGTGGCCGAGTCGGCCCAGCGGCTGGACTGGGCCGTCATCCTGCACGGCGGGGCGGGTAGCTTGCGACGCGATGCGGACCCCGGGCATATTGACGCTTGCCGCCGAGGCCTTGAAGACGCCCTGTCGATTGGCAAGGACATGCTCAGCAAGGGACGGCCCAGCTTGGAGGTGGTCGAGGCCGTGGTGAAGAACCTCGAAGACAATCCGGTCTTCAACGCCGGACGCGGCGCCGTGTTCAACCATGACGGCGAGCACGAACTTGACGCCTCGATCATGGACGGCCGGACGCTGGCCTGCGGGGCGGTCGGCGGCGTTCGGACGGTCAAGAATCCGATCGGTCTGGCCCGGCTGGTGATGGAAAACACACGACACATCCTCTTAGCCGGTCCGGGGGCGGACAAGTTTGCCGCCGAGATGGGCGTCCGGCAGGTCGAGCAGAGCTACTTCTCGACGCCGCGACGCCGCAAGCAGCTTGATGAGTTTCTCGAAAAGGAAAAGAATCCCCAAGGTTCCCTGCAACAAGGTGCAAAAGAGTTCGTCTACGGAACGGTCGGGTGCGTGGCCATGGACAGAGAAGGGAATATCGCGGCCGCCACGTCGACCGGCGGGCTGACCGGCAAAAAATTCGGCCGGATCGGCGATTCACCCATCATCACGGCCGGCACCTATGCCGACAACCGCACGTGCGGCATCTCGGGGACCGGGATCGGCGAACAGTTCATCCGCCATGCGGTCGCATTTCAGATCTCGTCGTTGATCGACCAGCGCGGCATGTCACTGGACGAGGCGGCCCAGTTCGTCATGCACAAACGGCTCAAGAAGGGTGACGGCGGCGTGATCGGCGTCGATCGCAACGGCCGAACCAGCAGTGTCTTCACCACGCCCGCCATGCTGCGAGCCGCCGCCGATTCGAACGGTCGATCCGAAGTCAAAATGTGGAAGTAGTAGAGAATCAGGTAGTGTCGGGAAATCCACTGTGAGGTGGCTCGCGGCACTACAACGCATCTCGAATAAGGAGAGTAACCTTGAAGAACCTCTTCGCTGGAAGTCTGATCGTGGTGAGCTTGTTGTTATTGCTCGGCCTGACCGCCCAGGCTGCCGAGGATCCCTGGCCATCGGTGCCGATGCCGAAGTTCGAGATCGCCGACGGGCCGTTTGATCCCAATTGGGAATCGCTGCGGAAATACTACAAGTGTCCCGAGTGGTTTCGCGACGCCAAATTCGGCATCTGGGCCCACTGGGGCGTGCAGTCTCAGGCACTGGCCGGCGACTGGTATACGCGCGGCATGTACATCCAGGGCAATTGGCAATACGATCACCATCTCGAAAAGTACGGCCACCCGTCGGTGCATGGTGCCAAGGATCTGATCTGCGAGTGGAAAGCCGAGAAATTCGATCCCGAGGGCCTGATCAAGTTCTACAAGAAGGCGGGAGCGAAGTACTTTGCCTTTATGGTCAACCATCACGACAACTTCGACTCGTGGGACTCGAAGTACCAGCCTTGGAACAGTGTAAACGTCGGGCCGAAGAAGGATCTCTGTAAGATGTGGGCCGATGCAGCACGAAAACACGGCCTGCGGTTCGGCGTCACCTTCCACAACACGCCCTACCGCTGCTGGAACAACTTCATGCCGGCCTGGTACGGAAGCGACCAGGAAGGCCCCAAGGCGGGCGTGCCCTATGACGGGGCGGTCGTCACCAAGGCCGACGGCAAAGGAACGGCCTGGGAAGGTCTCGACCCGCGCGATCTCTACGGCCCGGTGCATAAGGAAAACGAACCCTGCCCCGAGTTCGTCCAGCAATTCCTGCTCCGCGTGGACGATTTGATTCAGAAATACCAACCGGATCTGCTCTATTTCGACGACGGCACTTACCACTTACGCGACAAGAGCGAGGAGATTCGACTAAACGCTTTCATGGGCATGCCCGACTTGATCACGCAGATCGCCGCCCATTACTACAACTCGAGCCTGAAGTGGAACGACGGCCGGATGGAGGCGGTCCTGAACATCAAGGGCGTGGCCGACAAGCCGTTGACCAAGGAGATGCTCTCCAGCGCGGTCGTCAACGATTTCGAATTCATCGATCCCGAAAAACCGTTCGAGCATCCCTGGCAGACCGACACCACCTTGGGCAGTTGGCACTACATCGAAAACGACAAGTATCGCTCGGCCGGGGAAATTGTACACGTGCTGGCCAACATTGTAGCCAACAACGGCAACATGCTCTTGAACGTCGCCCCCAAGGGCGACGGCACGATCGACGATAAGCAGCGAAAGATCGTCGAGGGAATCGGCGCCTGGTTGGAGGTCAACGGCGAAGCAATCTTCGCCACCCGACCGTGGGTCAAAACCAAGGAAGGCACGATCCGCTTCACCCGCAGCAAAAAGGGCGACGTGCTCTACGCTATCAGCCTCGCTTGGCCCGCCGACGGCAAGCTGACGATCGAATCGCTGACCAAAGGCGAGCCAGCCGTCAGCGACGTAAGTCTATTGGGCCACCAAGGCAAACTCGCCTGGCAGCAGACCGACGAGGGGCTGATAATCGATCTGCCCGAGAAGAAACCTTGCGAGTATGCCTTTTCATTCAGGATCAAAGTGAAACAGTAGCCGGTCAACTAAGTAGGCGTGCACGATCTTGGGAAATGTAGGGTGGGTCGAGGCACGAAGACCCACGCGTTAAGAATCGACATAAGGCACTTCCGCGTGGGTCTTCGTGCCTCGCCCCACCCTACCATAGTCAATTACAACTCCCCTGCCGAGCGAGCGCCGCGTTCTTCGCGATCAACCCGGCCACGTAGCCGCCTTTGAACCCGGCGTCGATGTTGACCACGGTCACATTCGACGCACAACTGTTGAGCATCCCCAACAAAGCGGCCACGCCGCCGAAGCTGGCGCCGTAGCCGATGCTGGTGGGCACCGCGATGACCGGACAGGCCACATACCCGCCGACCACGCTGGGCAGCGCGCCTTCCATGCCGGCCACCACGATCACCGCATCGGCGCCGGTGAGCCCGTCGAGGTTCGCGCGCAATCGATGCGGACCGGCCACGCCGACGTCCTGGATCAGATTCACTTCCGCGCCCGTCCAGTCAGCCGTTTCGCGGGCTTCCTCCGCCACCGGCAAGTCACTGGTCCCGGCCGTGACGATCACTATGCGTCCGCCGTTGGTGGAACGTTTCTTGCCGGACAAGGGAATGCGAAATGTTCGGGCGATCGGGTTATATTGTCCGTCGGGAAACGTCGGCGCCAGTTCGGCCGCCTGCTCGGGCGACATCCGCGTAGCCAACGCTTCGACGCCGTGGCCGATCAGGCTATGGAATATCTTCTCGATCGCCTCGGTCGTCTTGCCCTGGGCATAGACCACCTCGGGAAAGCCGCAGCGACGGTGACGGTCCAGATCGACCTGGGCCTCACCCACGTCGGCAATTCCCGGGTTGCCCGTCTGTTGAACAAACTGCTCGACCGACAGTTTCCCGGCGACCAAACTCTCGGCCAGTTTCTTGAGTTCGTGTTGGTTCATCTTATAAGAATGTAGGGTGGGTCGAGGAACGAAGACCCACGCGTTAAGAATCTACCTAGGGCACTTCCGCGTGGGTCTTCGTTCCTCGACCCACCCTACGAAGATTCCGCGAATCACATACCAATGCACTAATTCCATCCTAACCGGACCATGCCGCTGGGGGAAGCGGCTGACGGTTTTCGATGCTCCGGGGGCCTTGTCGCTCGGGCCGACGGTTGTTCTAATGAGGGTTCCTCACGGCACATTATTGTGAAAAGGAAAGAATCTTGGCCGGACACGCGACGCGACGCGACAAACTCCGAAAAGCGGTGAAAAAGACCGGGGCTGACGCTCTGTTGGTCACCAATTTCACGAACGTCACCTACCTGACCGGCTTCACCGGCGACGACAGCTACCTGCTGATCGGCCGCGATGGCGACCTGATGCTGAGCGATTTCCGCTATACCACCCAATTGGAGGAGGAGTGCCCCGGCCTCGACGTGCAGATCCGCTTGCACACTACGAGTATGCTCGAAGCGACTGCCAAGACGCTCAAGTCGGCCAAGATCGCGCGGCTGGGGATCGAGGGGGACTCGATGTGCGTTTCGTTGCATGGGCGGATCGCCGACAAAGTGCCCAAGGTCGAGATCCTGCCGACCACCGGGTTGGTCGAGGAGCTTCGCGCGGTCAAGGACAAGGGCGAAATCGCGAGGATTCGCGAGGCCGTTCGCCAGGCCCAGAAGGCGTTCGGCGTGCTTCGAGCAACCTTGCGGCCGGAGAAGTCCGAGATCGATGTGGTCGTCGAGCTCGAGCACCAGATGCGTCTGTTCGGCGCCCGATGGCGGGGATTTCCGTCGATCGTGGGCGTGGGACCTCGGGCCGCGCTGTGCCATGCCGTGCCGACCGACCGTCGGGTGGGCGAGAGCGACTTCACCCTGGTCGATTGGGGGGCCGATGAGGGGCTCTACAAGAGCGACTTGACCCGGGTGTTGGTCACCGGTAAAATCTCGCCCAAATTCCGACGCATATATAATGTCGTGCTGCGGGCCCAAACCCGAGCCATCGCCGCGATCCGGCCCGGCGTGCTTTGCAGCAAGGTGGATCAGGTCGCCCGAGATACGATCAAGGACGCCGGTTTCGGGCGTTACTTCGGACACGGGCTGGGACACGGCGTGGGATTGGAGATTCACGAGGAACCGCGTCTGGCCACGACCAGCAAAACGGTACTCAAGCCGGGCATGGTGGTCACCGTCGAGCCGGGCATCTACCAGTCGGATTGGGGCGGCGTACGAATCGAGGACGATGTGCTAGTCACCCGAACCGGCCGCGAAGTCCTCACCAGCGTACCGAAGAAACTCGAAGAAATGGTTGTTAGTTCTTAATACTGGACTTTTGCAAAACGTGAATTCAACCTCCCCTCTCCCTTTGGGAGAGGGGCCGGGGGTGAGGGCATAGAAAAGACACGCAAGCCCTCACCCTAACCCTCTCCCTTTGGGAGAGGGGACCAATTTGCATACTGCCTACTACTAAAAAACACTGGAGACTCGGCATGGCCGGTTCCTCGTCTACACAGGACATTTTTGACATACGCAAGATACGCCGCCTGGTCGAGCTGATGAAGGAGCACGAACTGAGCGAGATCGATTTGCAACAAGGCGAGACGCGGATCCAATTGCGTCGCGATACTCAGCCGGTCGTTGCCGTTAGCCCGGCGCCAGCACATTACGCACCCGCACCGGCAGCCCCACAGGCCGCGGAACGGCCGGTTGGCGAGCCGGAACCGTCGGATGACGCAGCGCACCTTGTCGAGATCCGCAGCCCCATGGTGGGCACGTTCTATGCGTCTTCCGATCCCGATTCGCCGCCGCTGGTGAAGGTGGGCGATCGCGTCGGACCGGACACGACCGTCTGCATCATCGAGGCCATGAAAGTGTTCAACCAGATCGCGGCCGAGGTGTCGGGCAAGGTCGTGGCCGTGGTGGTGGAAAACGGCGCTCCGGTCGAGTTTGGCCAACCCGTGTTCAAAGTGGATACACGGGGATAGTCCATGTTCAAACGCATTCTAGTCGCCAATCGGGGTGAGATAGCCCTGCGGATCTTTCGCGCCTGTCGCGAGTTGGGCGTGGAAACGGTCGCCGTTTTCAGCGAGGCCGACCGTGGCGCCGCGTATCTCGAACTGGCCGACGAGGCCTATTGCATCGGGCCGGCCAAGGCGGCCGACAGCTACCTGAAGATCGATCGCGTGATCAGCGCGGCCGAGATCGGCAACGTCCAGGCGATCCATCCGGGCTATGGTTTTTTGGCCGAAAACTCCCATTTTGCCGACGTTTGCCGAAGCTGCAACATCGAGTTCATTGGCCCCTCGCACCAGGCCATGGATCTGGTCGGCGACAAGAACGCGGCCCGAAGTCTGGCTGCGGCCAACGACGTGCCGACCGTACCGGGCAGCGAAGGGTTGGTGGAAACCGAGGCCGAAGCGGTGACTCTGGCCCATGAGCTCGGTTTTCCCGTGTTGATTAAGGCCTCGGCCGGCGGCGGAGGTCGCGGGATGCGGGTGGCCTTGAACGACTTGGCCCTGAAGGCGGCCATTCAGCAGGCCAAGGCGGAAGCCGAGGCGGCATTTGGCAACAGCGACATCTATTTGGAAAAGTACGTCGAGCATCCGCGGCATGTGGAAGTCCAGATAATGGCCGACTTGCACGGCAACGTGGTCCACCTTTGGGAACGCGACTGCTCGATGCAGCGACGGCACCAGAAGCTGATCGAGGAGAGCCCCGCCCCGCAACTGAGCCCGGAAATGCGCACAGCCATGTGCGAGGCGGCCGTCCGCTTGGTCAAGGCGGCCGACTACTCCAACGCCGGGACGGTCGAGTTCATCGTCGACCGGGAAGGACACTTCTACTTCATCGAACTGAACGCCCGAATTCAGGTCGAGCATCCGGTCACCGAGATGGTCACCGGCGTGGACCTGATCAAGACCCAGATCCAAGTGGCGGCCGGCGATCCGTTGCCCTTTGCTCAGGAAGACATCTCGCTAAATGGCGTGGCCATCGAGTGCCGGATCAATGCCGAGGACCCGCAGAAGAACTTCCGCCCCACGCCGGGTACGATTTCGCGACTGGTCGTGCCGGGTGGGTACGGCGTGCGGTTCGACTCGCACATCCATGCCGGCTATACGATCTCGCCCTATTACGATTCGATGATCGGCAAGTTGATCGTGCACCAACCGACCCGATCCGAGGCCATCGCCTGTATGAAACGCGCGTTGTCCGAGCTGAAAATCGAAGGCGTTAAGACAACAACACCGCTGTTGCAAGAGATCCTCAACCACTCGGCCTTCACCGAAGGAAACGTCGACACGACCTTCATCGAACGAACATGGCCTAGTTAGGGGTCGGGGGCTAGGGGTTAGAGAAACTTATTACTCACAACTTAAAACTTAAAACTTTCTTGAAAGCGACCCATGAGTACTCCACTATCCAGACCGCCGATTACCGAATCCAACATTCGCAAAGTGGCGATCCTGTTTTCCGGCGGTCCGGCGCCGGCGGCCAATGCGGTTATCTCGACCGCCGCCGTTTCGTTCTTGCGGAACAATATCGAAGTGGCGGGGATCATGCACGGGTATTCCAACCTGGTCGACTTCGATGCGTCCAAGCCGCTGGTCGAGGGTAAAGACTACATCAACATCACCCACGACGCGCTGAAGCGAACCCGCAATAGCCAGGGCATCATCATCGGCACCGCACGAACCAACCCCGGCAAGAACGTCTCCAGCCCCGCCCATCTCGATGACGAGCAACGGGTTGCGCCGCTGAAGCGGGCCTACGAGGGTTTGCGGTCGATCGGCGTCGATGCGTTGATCTCGATCGGCGGCGACGACACGCTGAAGACGGCCAACAAGTTCAAGCTCTTCCAGGAGCAACTGCCCGAAGGCAGCCCGCACATCCCCGTGGTCCATCTGCCGAAGACGATCGACAACGACTACATGGGCATCGACTTCACGTTCGGCTACTTCACGGCCGTGGAGACGCTGGCCGGCGAGATTCGCAACCTGCTGGCCGATGCCGAGGCCTCCAGAAGCTACTTCGTGAC
>CAYYOX010000238.1:8492-9532 GCA_964473065.1 uncultured Planctomycetaceae bacterium
AGATAAGGTGGCGGACGCGATTCGATACCTGTTGGCTTCAGAAGTGTTCGTCAGAAGCAACATCGTGACCGATACCTTGGGCCGCAGTCAGGATTGGCTGTCCGATGGCGCGGTGACCGCCGACGAGGCTAGTTTGGTCATAAGTGTCGAGGACATCACCGACAAGTACGAAGCCAGCGAAGAGGTGACCGACCCAGCCACCGGCAAGAAGATCATCCGGCGCGTGATGAACCTCGACGAGGTGGTCAAGCGGATCGTGGCCACGATGCGGGTTCGCGAGGAGGCCGAGGGCAAGCAGTACGGCGTGATCGTGATGGCCGAGGGACTGGCCGAGTTGTTGCCGTTCGAGCACATCAAGGGCGTGCCGCGCGACGAGCACGGACACATTGCCATCTCGAGACTGAACCTTAGCCGCTTGTTCTCCGAGTTGATCGCCAACGAGTATACCGAGCAGACCGGTCGGAAGCGCAAGCTCACCGGCCTGCAACTCGGCTACGAGAGCCGTTGCGCCCGGCCGCAAGCCTTCGACGTGATGCTCGGCAGCCAACTGGGCGTCGGTGCGTTTCGCGCATTGGTCGAGAAGCGGCTTGACGGCGTGATGGTCTCGGTCTCCGGCCAATTGGACCTGAACTACGTCCCGTTCAACCAACTCGTCGACCCGGCCACGCTCGTGACGGTCGTCCGCTACATCGAACCCGGCTCCGACTTCCATCGGCTGGCAAGGTTCCTCGAAACCTACGTCAACGACTAACCGGCCGCTCGCGGCTTTGCAGGGCGCTGCCTACAAGCTCCAGCCGTCCCGATAAGGCGTGCGAATGTAACGGGCCGCCTCGGGCACGTTGGTCACCTGGAGGTTCTCGGCATCCCAGAGGATCCGCGTGTCCAGACGCTTGGCGACGTTACCCAGCGTGCAAACCTCGGCCAGAGGGCCCGAGTAGTCGAAATTCGCACCGGCGGCCGGACCGCCTTTGCAGGCACGGACCCAGTCCTGCTCGTGCGAGTCGGGTATCCGGGGCAGGGTCTTCGGCGGCTGCTTGTAT
>CAYYOX010000239.1:0-1400 GCA_964473065.1 uncultured Planctomycetaceae bacterium
CCGCCGTGCCGGCGGCGGCTAAACAAATTCCGGAAGTAATTCCTGTACAAGTTCTAAACGACGCGCCGCCAAACGAGGGGTTGGATTGTCTTTATGAATTTGACCCGGAGCTCTGGACCGCCCGGGCGAGTTCGGCTACAATGGACCGGAGTGAGTGGCAGGCGTTAAGACTGGGAGAGGCCTCGTGAAGTATCTGCAATCCCTCGGGCGAAGGCTCAGTGTTTTGAACAACGGCACAGCGTGCTGGGCGTTGGTCATTTTTGCGGCGGCGCCGAAGGTGAACGAACCGGGTAGCGCGACGCAGTCGGCGTGGGTGTTGCCTTACCTGTTGGTGATCATGTTTATCGGGCTGGGGCTGCTCGGCGTGCTTCGTACCAGCCGACGTCGCGATCGAGCGAAGCCCGAGGCGTATTCCGGCACGGGTATCAGCGGCGGTGATGACGAGTAGTCAGGGCAGTAGATAAACAGGACAGTAGATAAACAGGGCAACGGATAAGCCATGGGAGGAGTGTCCTATGCGATTTCCACATCTTTCGGCCGTGTTGGTCATGGCCCTGATTGGGCTACTTGTCCCCAGCGAAACCACGGCCCAACAGGTGACCGTCGCAACGCCTTTTCACAGCGCGTCCGATAGCTTCTTCGAGCATATCGGCACGAGTTGGGGATTCAATTTCAAGGGCGTGGGCGTTCAATTCGGCAATCCCAACATGGCCGCGCCGCAGTTTGGCAGGTTCGATCCGGCGGCCGGGATCAACGGCGGTTTCGGTTTTGGCGGCGGGGGACGCGGCGGCTTCTTCAATTTCGGGGCCCAGCAGGGGTTTCGCCAAAATTTCGTCTCGCAGACGCCCAGCCTCACGTTGATGAACGGTTACCCGGGCTTCATCTCCGACTCGTCCCTCAGTCCGTTTGTGATTGGCTATGTGCCCGTAGTGGCTGGGTTTCCCGTGGTGCCGATGCCCTATGCCAACACGGCTTTCCCCGGCCAGCCGGTGTTTGCGCCGAACGGGCAGTATTCTACGGCCTTGCCGCGTAACAGTCGGATCGCAACGCTGCGGCAGCAGTTGCCCAAAGACCGTACGGCGGCAAGGCGAGAAGTGGTCGAAGAGGTTGCCGACATCGAACCGCTAGCTCAACCCGACCGGGCCGAGCCGAGTTCGGCGACGCGATCGGCGCCTAGCGTGGCCGAAGCCCGGCGGATGCACCAGAATGAGCAGTCCCAGCAGTCGACCGAGGCGCAGGTCTATTACGAGCGGGCTCTAACGGCCGAGGAAAAGGGCAAGCCGAACGTGGCGAAGATCTACTACCAGATGGCCGCCAAGCGAGCGCCGGACGAACTGCGTCGAGAGATCGAGTCCCGCCTTCGCGCGATCGATACGGCGGGTGGGTAATCGAGGTTGGCA
>CAYYOX010000239.1:1410-2656 GCA_964473065.1 uncultured Planctomycetaceae bacterium
CGGCTGCTAAACGGGACAAGTCGTTCTTCTACGAGAACTACACTTGCACACCGAGATAGTTCCCGAAGGTGATGATCAAGGTCGCCAGCACGATCAGGAACATGCCGAAGTTCAGCACCCTTTGGGGCCGCAGGCCGGAACCTTCCCATTCGCGGAAGAGTTTTCCGTAGACGTTGCTGAAGAGGATCAGCATGGCCATGTGCAGGGCCCAACTGGTGAAATCGTGTTGCTTGCCCATGTTCGCGCTTCCCATGCCGTAGAAGAAGAACTGGAAGTACCACATCGCGCCGCTACAAAGGGCCATGAGGTAGTAGAAGGAGAGAGACCTCGATCTTTTGTCGGGCAGGGAGCTCTTGTCGGACAGGCGGAGGAACTGCGATCCGGACCGGTTTCGGCAGATCAGGTAGAGGCAGAAGACGAAGCTGGTCACCCAGGCCCCGCCGTGGGAGAAGGGATAGATGGCGTTCATTTTCAGCAGGTCGCTGGCCCCGGCCTTGAAGGCCGCTTGCGCCAGCGGGTCGCCGGCGTCCAGGGAAAACTTGAACACAGCCGAGAGGATGCCGGCCAGGACGGCCAGGGGTACGCCCTTTCGGAACGAGTACCTGGCGGGTGAGTCGCCGCCGGATCGTTCCCGCAAGAAGCCGGCAAATCCGCAATAGAAGATGCCGACCAGGGAAAGGAGAATGCCGGCCAGGACAATCATCCCGGGCAGGTCGTTGAACTTCTCGGTGATTTCCCAAGTGAATCCCTCGTTGGCATCCCAGATCAACGGGAAGAGGGTCCCCAGCCCGGCCGAGATGCCGATGGCGATCGCATAATTCAACGAGAAACCAATGTAGCGGATTCCCAAGCCGAACGTGATTCCGCCGATACCGTAGAGCACACCCAGGCCGAACGAGCGGGCCATGACATCCTTGGGGCAGCCTTGTAAAACGGCCCAGTAGTCGGGGATCGTCAAGAAAGCGACCAGGATCGGTAGGATCACCCAACCGAACGTCGCCTGGGAGATCCAATAGATTTCCCAGGACCAGAGTTTCGTTTGCTTTTGCGGCGTGTAACAACTCGAGGCGGAGAACGCGCCGATACTATGAAGGGCAACGCCGAGAAAGGGATTGGTCACGGTCGGTCCGATCTTTCTGCTGGGTTGGGCGTCTTGCCGTTTAGCCGCCGCGGCCACGCGGTGTTGACCGGTTATCACCGCGTGGCCGCGGCGGCTACACGGATCGGTAGGGAATAAGTGACCAGG
>CAYYOX010000239.1:2666-9526 GCA_964473065.1 uncultured Planctomycetaceae bacterium
ATTGGTCACGGTCGGTCCGATCTTGCTGCTGGGAATATGTAGGGTGGGTCGAAGAACGAAGACCCACGCATGAATAAGCGACGACAACGCAACCGCGTGGGTCTTCGTTCCTCGACCCACCCTACAAGCCTAAACGGATAGGTTGAGAATAGCTTACCCGTTTTCCGGTGGCTCTTCAACCAAGGGTAAATCGACCGTCACGCGGGTACCCCGGCCGGGTGCGCTGTCGATGACGGCCTGTCCGCCGAGCAGTCGGGCCCGCTCGCGGATGCCTTCCAGGCCGAATCCGTCGCTGTCGGTGCTCTCCGGATCGAAACCGACTCCCCAATCGCGGACCTCGATCCGCACCTGATTGTCCTGCTGGATCAGTTCGACTTGCACTTTGTCGGATTGGCTATGGCGGCAGGCGTTGGCCAGGCCCTCCTGCACGATGCGAAACATGGCGTTTTCCAGCATCGGCTCGAACCGCTCGGACTCGACGTGGCAGTGCAATTCGATCTGCGGTCCGGTGGGAACGCTCGCTTCGTACGCCAGATTCTGCAAGGCCGTGACTATGCCCGACTCCTCGAGTACCAGCGGCCGGACGCCCGAGATCAGGCGCCGCGCTTCCGACATGGCTTCGGTGAGCAGGTGTTCGCCGGCGTCGTAGATCTTCCGGGCTTGCTCGGGCTGCGTGTCTTTGAGGTCCTTGGCGGCCTGCAACTGCATGATGGCGGCAGTCAGCGGCTGGGCCAAACCGTCGTGGATTTCGTAGGCGATCAGTTGGCGCTCGTGATCGTGCGATTTCAACAGCTTTCGCAGCACGCGGTGCTCCTCGCGCAGCGCTTCCTCGGCCCGTTTTCGTTCGGTGATGTCGCGGCTGATCCCGCGATAGCCGAGGCAGTTACCCGTCGCGTCGAGAATCGGCACGCCGCTGGCTTCGATCACCACGAGCGGACCGTCTTGGTGCGAGAAGGTGGCTTCCAGCACGGTAAAGGGCCTAGCCGCCGCGAGCAGTTCGGCGAATGGCTTGGAAAGACGTTCGACTTCTTCCGGCGGCATCAGGTCCAGCGGCGTCTTGCCGACAGTTTCCCCGGGCTCATAGCCGAGCAGGTCGGTTACCTTGGGACTGCAGTAGGTAAACCTGCCGGCCTGATCGAGTTCCCAGACCCAATCGCTGGTCGTTTCGACCAAGGAGCGATAGCGTTGTTCGCTCTCCTGGAGTTGGGTAATGACGGGCCGATCGATGAAGACCAGCACCAGGCTCCCGCCGCCGATCAGCAGCCCGATCGAGCAGACAACGGCCAAGGCGGCCCCCAGGAAAGGCGCGCGGATTTCCGCCAAATCGATCTTGGTGACCCCGCCCCAGTTCAGGCCCGGGATGGGACGATGGGCGGCCAGCACCGTCTTGCCAAAGTAATCGAGTCCAACGACCGTATCGGCCCTGCCCTTCAGTGCCAACCGCATCGGCTCGTCCAGGGTCCCGTTGATCGGTAGCCAGCGCGGCGTGGGATGCAGCTCGCGGCGATGGTGCGGCAGGTAGCGCATCTGGTCGCCGTCGCGATAGGCCAGCAAGCACTCGCCCGTCTTGCCAATGCCCTGGTAGGGTTCCTGAACGTTGGCAAGTTGATCGAGCGTCTTCTCTCGATCGAAGTTGTACTGCCGAGCCAAAGTCAGCACGAGTCGCGCCTCTTGCTCGACCGCTTCGACCAGCCGGGCTTCATGTCGGTTGTAAGACGCACAGTACAGCAACCAGATTGCCAGGCACGCGGTCCCCGACGAGATGGTTGCCAGCAAGATCGGATTCCACAGAAAGAGCCTTCGGCGAGTCTTGATCAACCGATCTGGAGTTTGGTTCTTCACGACGGCATCTCGTTCGGACGATTCGCTGATGGCGGTCCCTCCGCGAGGACTCGCCGCAAGGCGATCTCATACCGTCGATTATTGTCCCGCGCAGGGGCTCTGTCAACCCGCCCTGTAGGACCATTTGCCCCCGCGGATTTCCTACAGGGTTAGTTCGGGGGGGTGCAGTCCACACCTAGCCGGCGTCGAGCATTTTTTGCAGGGCGGCATTCTTGACGCCGACCTTTTCGGTGAGCTTTTTCTTGAATTCGGTCAGCTTGTCCTGGAGCGTGGGATCGGCCAGGGCAAGGATCTCGACGGCCAACAGGCCGGCATTTCGCGGCCCGCCCATGCCCACGCCGACCGTGGCCACCGGCACATCGCCGGGCATTTGGACGGTCGACAGCAGCGAGTCGAGCCCTCCTTGCACGTCGGTGGGTACCGGGATTCCGATGACCGGCAAGGTGGTGTGCGACGCAACGACCCCGGCCAGATGGGCCGCGCCGCCGGCTGCTGCGATCAGGACCTTTATTCCCCGTGCGGCGGCCATGGTGGCATACTGGCGAACCGTTTCGGGCGTACGATGGGCACTCATCACGTGGGCCTCGAACGAGACGCCGAATTCGTCCAAAGCCGCGACCACGCCCTTAATCTTCGGCCAATCGCTGTCGCTTCCCATCACAAGGCCCACCAGGGGCGAGGTAGTTTCCGGCATGGTTTGTTTCCTTTCTCAGCCGCTTGCGGCTTTGCACGAAATTCAATCTCCCCTCTCCCTTTGGGAGAGGGGACCAATTTGCAAAAGTCCACTGATGATACAAACAAGCCAGCCAACTCGCAAGCGGCTACTTCTTCAACTTTACGTTGATCTCGTCGCGCTCGTCGCTGCTTTCTCGCTTGCGGAGATAGAGCTTGATCGGCACCTCGCCGAATTCGAGCTGGTCGCGGAACACACTCAGCAGGTATCGCTTGTATGGCGCTGAGAGAGCCTTCGGCTTGCTGCAGAACATCACGATTGTGGGCGGTTGGCCGGCGACTTGGGTGGCGTAAAAGATCTTCGGCCGACGGTTGCGATACAGCGGCGGCGGATTGTACTCCAAAGCCGCCCGCACCAGCTTGTTCAACTTCGCCGTGCTGACCCTGGCCCGCGACTGCTTAAACAGCATCTGCGAATGGTTCAACATCGCCTTGGCGTTCTTGCCCGTTTGGCCCGTGATAAACGCGATCGGCACGTGCCACATCGTGCGAAACGTGTCGCGCAGGTAAGTCACCCATTTCTCCGTGGGCATGCTGCCGACCAGTAGATCCCACTTGTTGACCACAAAGATACACGGCTTATACGCTTGGGCCACATAGTCGCAAAGCTGCTTGTCGACCTTGCTGATCCGCTGGCTGGCGTCGAAGAACAACACCACGACGTCGGCCCGACGAATGCTTCGCTGAGCCCGGTGCGTGCTGTAGAAATCGACGTCGGTCGCCACGCTCTTGGCGCGGCGGAAGCCGGGCGTGTCGATGGCGATGAACTCTTGGCCGTCCATTTGAAACCGCACGTCGACGCTGTCGCGCGTGGTGCCCGGCACTTCGCTGGTGATCATCCGCTCGGCTTTGACCAGCGTATTGACAAACGTACTCTTACCCGTGTTTCGCCGGCCCACAATGGCCACCTTCATCACCGGCTCTTCGATCACGTCGTCACCGTCTTCCGGCTCGGGCAGCCGCTCTTCGATGTTCCGCAGCAACTCGTGCCGGCCGATTTTCTGTTTCGCGCTGACCCGGAGGATCTTTCGACCCAAGCGATAGAAATCGTTGGCCTGATTGTCGAGCCCTTCGTGGTCGGTCTTGTTGGCCAGCAGCAGGATGGGCACGGTCACGTAGCGGAGCCGCTTGGCTACTTCTTCGTCCAGCGGCACGAGGCCCTCGCGTGTGTCGACGATAAAAAGGATCACGTCGGCCGCATCGACGGCCGTCTGGATCTGCTGCTCGATGTGCTCGGTCAGGTTGTCGACGTCTTTAATGCCCATGCCGCCCGTGTCGACTAATTCCACGAAGCGATCGCCCACCTCGACCAATTGGCTGACCCGATCGCGCGTTACTCCGGGCGTCGGATCGACGATGGCCAACCGGCGTCCGGAGAGCCAATTGAAGATGCTCGACTTGCCGACATTGGGCCGGCCAACGATAACAACCTGCGGAACTCCCATGGAACCTTTCACTTCAGACAAGCGGCCTGTCGGCCCGAGCGGGACACACCCGCACAGAGCACGGGACATACCCGCACAGAGCAACCGACACCAACCTATCCAATCCATCATAGTTCGCCTGCCCGCCGAGGGCCAGTGCGTCGGCTCGCCCCCCCGTTCCCGGCTTCCTTGCGACCACTATACTTGTCGTAGCTACGTTCGCCAGAACGTGGTTGTAACCCTTGGATACGCTCCACGTTCTGGCGAACGTAGCTACGATCCCGAATAACAGGGCGAAGCACCCTTTTCAACGTGTTTGGACCGTAAGGAACCACGACAATGCCCAATTCGCAGGCCTCGACTGGTCGGGCAACCCGGGCCGTCAGGCAAAAACTGGAGAGTCTTCAGCGGGCCGGAGTCACACATCTGGCTAGAGTGGACACCACCACGAAGCAGGGAGCGACAACCATGAGTGTTTCGAAGGATTCGCCCGAAGTGGAAGAGCGTGCGACAGCCCTGGCGGCGGTGGCTCGCGACGTGGCCGCCTGTTCTCGCTGTGCGGAATTGGCCAGCACCCGCACGCAAACCGTCTTCGGCGTGGGCGATCCACATGCCCGGCTGGCATTCCTCGGCGAAGCGCCCGGGGCCGATGAGGACCGCCAAGGCGAGCCGTTCGTAGGTCGGGCAGGCAAGCTGCTGACCGACATGATCGAAAAGGGGATGAAGCTCAAGCGGAGCGACTTGTACATCCTGAACATCCTCCGCTGCCGACCGCCGGGCAACCGCAACCCTGCGCCGGTCGAGGCGGCCGCGTGTCGCGAGTTTCTCGATCGCCAACTGGCCATCATTCAGCCCGAGTTTCTCTGCTGTCTCGGCGCGGTTGCGGCCCAGAATCTCTTGGACACGACCGAGGCGATCGGCAAGCTCCGCGGCCGTGTGCATGACTATAACGGCATCAAGGTCGTCTGCACCTATCACCCGGCCTACCTGCTGAGAAACCCACCGGCAAAGAAGCAAACCTGGGAAGACCTCCAACTGCTAATGCGCGAGATGGGATTATAAAGCCGCGACCGTTGGTCGCGCCGGAATAACTGCCGCTGGGGCGCGACCAACGGTCGCGGCTTTATATGGGCGGTCGCGGCTTTATATGGGCCGGGCTCGGCACATTCGCGCCGATCCCTATGTCCGAAAGCGACTTACGGCTATTCAGACCAATTGTCCCGCGGAAGTGGGGAATAATTCATTCGGGTGGAAAGTTGTTCCGATTATGAGGATACGGTAGTCAGGGCAGGCCCTAGTGTGCAAAGCTGGGGTATTTAGGCAGGAAAGCGAGGCTTGCCCCTGCCACCAAGGACTGTCGCTATTGAGTATCGAGGTATAATTGCGCTGACCCGCATAGTTTCGCATTCTTGAATGATCCGGTCGAATTATCCGGTCCGGGCCACGATTGCCGGCCGTGGCATTTCGGGCAACCTGAGGAGCGTGAACATGAACATCCTGATTGCAACCAGTGAAGCCGTGCCGCTTGCCAAGACGGGCGGATTGGCCGACGTGTGTGGCGCCTTGCCGATCGAATTGGCCCGCCAAGGTCACCAGCCGGCACTGATCATGCCCGCGTATCGTAAGGCCCGCTATTGCGGTCTGCCGATCGAGTCGTTAGGGATCGAGTTTATCATTCCGATTGGCAGCAAGATGGTGACCGGGCACTTGTCGAAGACTTGCCTGCCCGGCTCCGACGTGCCGGTCTACCTAGTCGAGCAAGACCAGTACTTCGATCGCGACCAGCTCTACGGAGTTGACGGGAAGGATTTCATTGACAACTGCGAGCGATTCGTCTTCTTTTCCCGGGCCGTGCTGGAAGCGATTCGGCTGTTGGATTTGCAGGTCGACCTGATCCATGCCAACGACTGGCAGACGGGCCTGATTCCGGCCTATCTGAAGATCGAGTACGCCGGCGTGCCGCGGTACGAGCGCACGGCCAGTCTGTTTACGATCCACAACATGTCGTACCAGGGTCGTTTCTGGCACTGGGACATGCTGCTGACCGGTTTGGACTGGAAGTATTTCAACTGGCACGAGATGGAATTCCATGGGCAATTGAACCTATTGAAGACGGGAATGGTGTTTGCCGACTCGATCAACACGGTCAGTCCCCGTTATGCCGAAGAGATTCAATCGCGCCCGCTCGGCTGCGGCCTCGAGGGCGTGTTGCAGTATCGACGCGACGTCCTTTCGGGCATCCTCAACGGGATCGACCTGAACGAATGGAACCCGGCCACCGATCCGCATCTGGCGGCCAATTACGATCGAGAGTCGATCGAGCCGGGCAAACCGGCCTGCAAGGCGGCTTTGCAAAAGGAAGTCGGGTTGCCGGTGCGGAACGACGTGCCGCTGATCGGGACGATCGGTCGGCTGACCGACCAGAAGGGCTATGACCTGATCGCCGAAGTGATGCAACGCTGGCTGCCGTCGGTCGACGCCCAGTGGGTCATTTTGGGCACAGGCGAGCCGAAGTACCACAAGCTGTTTGCCCAATTGGCCGAGCGATTTCCTCAGAAGGCGGGCGTGTGCTTGGAGTTTTCCGATCCGCTGGCCCATCGGATCGAGGCCGGCGCCGACATTTTCCTGATGCCCAGCCGGTTCGAGCCGTGTGGGCTGAACCAGATGTACAGTCTCCGGTACGGGACCGTGCCGGTGGTTCGCGCCACGGGCGGATTGGCCGATACGATCGACGAGTCGAACGGGTTCAGCTTCCAGGAATGCAGTCCCTTGGCCCTGGACGAGACGCTTAGGCGGGCTTGCGAGACGTATCACCAGAAGGATCAGTGGCGCGACTTGATGATCGCGGGCATGGCCCAGGAT
>CAYYOX010000240.1:0-4258 GCA_964473065.1 uncultured Planctomycetaceae bacterium
CGCCACCGTCGCCACCGCCGGATTGCTGTGGCGGAGGGCCGAAATCGTCCTGGGCAGGCGCCGCTTCGCTATATTGGTTATCCGGCGCCGCGCTGCGATTGCCACCGCCGCCGCCGCCACCACCACCACCGCTTCGACTGCCGAGCAGTTGCATTCGATCGCCGACCACTTTCAGTTTCGACCTTTTTTGGCCGTCTTTCTCCCACTGGTCGAGCTTCAATCGGCCTTCGATCAGTACGGGCGAGCCCTTGCTGAGGTACTCGCTGGCTACCTCGGCCGTTCGACCCCAGAGAGTGACATCGACAAACGTGGTTTCTTCCACCCATTCCCCGTTGGCGTTCTTCCGCTTGTCATTGACGGCCAAGCCGATGTCGGTCACGGCGGTGCCGCTTTGGATGTAGCGCAGCTCGGGATCGCGGGTAACGTTACCGAGCAGGATCACGCGGTTGTAGCTAGCCATGGGCCACTCCTGTGCTTGTTACTCTTTGACCGGGGGCGTCTCTTTTTCGGGAGTCGTTGCCTCGGCGGTTTCCTTATCGGCGGCCTCGGTTTCCGGTTTTGCCTCGGGTTTTGCCTCCGGTTCTGCCGGTTTTGACTTACCCAGGGAATGGTCGACCAGTGCATCGACAATCCGCGAATCGACCTTGACGAACAAGGATCGCAGGATTGTGTCGCTTAGGCGGCATTTCCGCTCGATATCGGGCAACTTTTCGCCGGAGATGCGAAAGTAAGTCAGCCAATAGGTGCCTCGGCGGTGTCCCTTGATCGGATACGCCAGGCGTCGTTCTTCCCAAAGTCGGCTGGCCAACATCTGGCCGCCGGCCCCTTCGATCATTTCGGGAATCTGGCCCGACACCGTCTCGGAATCGCGTCCGTAACGGTTCGAGTCCAGGATGTACATTCCTTCGTAGACGTTTTCAGCCAAGACTACGCTCCTCGTAAACAACTTAGTTGTATTGATTCATACATTCGGCGATACCCTCGCGGGCCCAGATCACTGCGCCATCGGCCGCGGCGGCTACCGCCTCTTCAATTTCGGGGATTTCCTGTTTCGTGAATTTACTCAAAACGTAATCGGCCCAATCCCACTGTTCGGGCGGCGACCCGATGCCGATACGAAGTCGGGCGAAATCGTCCGTCCCCAACCGCTGAACAATATCTTGCAACCCCTTCTGTCCACCCGAGGAGCCTTTCGCCCTGAAGCGGAGCTTTCCCACCGGCAGGTTCAGGTCGTCGCAAACGATTAACAGGTCCTCTTCGGGAATCTTGTAAAAACTGGTTGCTTCCTGCACGGTTATTCCGCTACGGTTCATAAACGTCAACGGGCTAAGCAACAACACCCGTTGTCCGCCAAGGTTCGCTTCAACTGTTTCGGCGTGAAACTTCGCACGTGGCGTGGACGTTCCAAACCGCCGGGCCAACTCTCGCACGACGGCGAACCCAACGTTGTGCCGCGTACCCTCGTACTTCCGGCCCGAATTACCCAGTCCCACTATCAATTTCATCGATGGTGTTCCCGAGCGTTCGGGTTATTCCCGCAACGGACCGTTTTGTCTTACTTTTCCTTCGATTCCTCGTCTTCTTCCTTGGCACCAATCACTTCCGGCTCGCCCTCGCCGGCTCCCAGGAGGTCTTCTTCCGGCGCCTCCTGCGGCACAACGCACTGCACGACCGTGTCGGTCAGTTCGCGAAGAATCGTGGCGTCCTCGGGCAACTCCAAATCGGCGAGCGTCAACGATTCGTCGAGTTTCAAGGAGTTGACATTCACTCTTATTCTTTCCGGGATGGCGATCGCAGGGCACTCGATATCGACCTCGTGGATCAAGTGTTCGACCACGCCGCCTTCTCTCACGCCGGGGGCCTCGCCGCGCAATTCGACGGCTACCCGCACCTGGACTTTTTCACCTTCGGCAATCCGGGTGAAATCGACATGGATCACATGGGTTCCCCAGACATCCCACTGCACCTCGCGGATAAAGGCCGATTCGTTGACGGCGCCGGTCAGTTGGACCAGTCGGCTGCCCTGAAAGACCAGGCTATCCAGCACGTCTCGCGGTACGCTCAAGCACTCGTTTTCCTCACCGTGTCCGTAGAGCACGGCCGGAACGCTTCCCGCCTTACGCAGCCGCCGGGCAGTCAGTTTCCCGCCGGGCTTACGAGTTTCAACATTCATTGTTTCCGCCATGGGAGTCCTCGAGAAAATCTCTGTCTACTTCACCAGCCGCCCCGTCACGAGATCGTGCCGTCACGGAGTGGCGTAATGTCTTTATTACCAACGACTTACGAGCCACTGCTCGTCGTTGCCCGCCTGCCCGCCATGTGATTGTGCACCGGCGAGCGGCAGAGAAACATGTTATTTTGACGGAATCCCAGCAGATTTCAACCCCAACAGCAACGATTCTCGCGACAAAGGGCCAACTGCCTCCAGAATGCCCTCAGAACTTGCCCCTTCTGCCTAGGCGTGACCCTCTTGTTGGTGGGGTGGTCGCTAAACAAACAGTTTACTGACCGATTCGTTGCGGTGGATGCGTTTGATGGCTTCGCCCAGCAGCGGGGCGACGCTGAGGACTTCGATTTTCGGGCCGTTCTGCTCCGGCTTCAGCGGGATCGTGTCGGTAATGACCACGCCGTCGACCGGTGAATTATGGATCCGCTCAAGGGCCGGACCGCAAAAGACGGCATGCGTGGTCGCCAAGTAGATCTGCTTTGCTCCCGCGTTGTGCATCACCTCGGCCGCGCCGCAAATCGATCCGGCTGTACTGATCATATCGTCGAAAATCAAGGCGACCTTGCCTTCGACCGTTGCTCCGATCACGTTTTCCTGGCTCGTTTTCTCGGCACTGCTGCGTCGCTTGTCGATGATAGCCAACTCGCCTCCGAGCCGCGATTTGTGGTTTAGGGCCCGTTTGATGCTCCCCTCGTCGGGGCTAACGACCACGATGTCTTCGGTCGGAATGTTCATGCGCAGGAAATGCTCGTCGATTACCGGGGCCGCATACAGGTGGTCGACCGGAATATCGAAGAAACCTTGGATTTGGGCCGCGTGCAGGTCCATGGTCAATACGCGATCCGCACCGGCCAGCGTGATGATGTTGGCCACCAGCTTGGCCGTGATCGGCACCCGACCTTCGTCCTTACGATCCTGCCGCGCATAGCCGAAATAGGGCATCACGGCCGTAATTCGCTCGGCACTGGCTCGCTTGAAGCAGTCGATCATGATCAACAGCTCCATCAGCGTTTCGTTGACCGGCGGGCAGGTCGGCTGGATCAGGAATACGTCGCAACCGCGCACATCCTCGTCGATCTTGCACGAGATTTCCCCGTCGGGAAAATGACCCATCGCCAAACCGCCCAACGGCAGACCGACATAGTCACTGATCCGTTTCGCCAAGTCCGGGTGAGCACTTCCGCTAAAAAGTTTCATGGTAGGGGCTAGGGGTTAGGGGCCTGGGATTAGTGGATAGTGGTCAGTGGATAGTGGTTAGAAAAGAAACTATCCACTATCCACTACTCACTATCCACTGCGTTCACTGCTTCCATTGCTTCTTCCACAACGGCCAAATCTTCTTCCGTATTGATACCCAGCGATTCGTACGGTTTCAATACAGGCAGGGCTCGGACTTTTCTTTCCTGATTGACCAACACGCCGGGGCAATCGGTCAGATAGTACTCGCCCTGGGCGTTGTCCGAGCGGACGTATTTCAACGATGCGAACAGGTCGAAGCAGTTGAACACGTAGTAGCTCATGTTGATTTCGGTAATCTTCCGCTGCTGGTCTGTGGCGTCTTTCTCCTCGACGATGTCGGTGAACTCATCTTCGGCGTTGCGGACAATTCGGCCCAGACCGGTGGGGTCGTCCTTGTAGCCGGTACCGATGATACAGCCGGCCGGTTCCCGATCGAATTCATCCAATAGGGCCCGAACCGATTCGGTCCGCATCATGGGCGCGTCGCCGGTGACCACCAGGACCGGCCCTTCGAAATCGGCCAATTGGTCCTGGGCGACCATCACGGCATGTCCGGTGCCGAGTTGCTCGGTCTGCATGACGAACTCGATCCCCTCGCGGCCATCGAGCGTCTGGCGGACCAATTCGTGGCGATATCCTACCACAACGATGACCCTTCCGACCCCGGCAGCCTTCAGGGCGTCGAGCACATATTCGATCATGGGCCGTCCACAAACCTCGACCAGGACCTTGGGCAGATCGGACTTCATCCGCGTGCCCTTCCCGGCAGCCAGCACAATGGCAACGCTTTCG
>CAYYOX010000240.1:4358-9505 GCA_964473065.1 uncultured Planctomycetaceae bacterium
TAAAATGAGGGATTCCCCCGTTCGAGCACGGCTGGCCGGGGGTTCTTTGTTTTCGGACCATCTGCCCTCGGTTTGGGGGGCATGCCAGGAGTAAACCGTTGGAAGAAGCCATTCAGAAGGCCGATGTGCTGATCGAAGCACTGACGTGGATCCGCCAGTTTCGCGGCAAAATCACCGTGATCAAGCTCGGCGGCAGCGTCATGGAGGCTTCGGCGGGATTGGTCCACTTGCTCTTGGACGTGGTTTTCATGGAGACCGTCGGCATGTGCCCGGTCGTGGTCCATGGCGGCGGGGCGGCCATCAGCCAGGCCATGACCGAGGCCGGGCTGGAAGCCAAATTCGTGCAAGGCCGTCGCTACACGGACGACGCCACGCTCGAAATCGTCCAGCGCGTGCTGGCCGGCGAGGTCAACGAACGGTTGGCACGTCGAATCAACGAACTCGGGGGCCAGGCCGAACCGCTGAACTTCCGCTCGACCAACGTCCTGTTCGGACGACGCATGGAACTGAAGGACCCCAACGGCGATCCGGTCGACTTGGGCCATGTGGGCGAGGTCACGCGCGTCGACCGGGAACCGATCGAGCGACTTTGCCGCCGGGGGATCGTGCCGGTCATCCCCTCGATGTGCATCACCGACGACGGCGAGAAGCTCAATGTCAACGCCGACACGGCCGCCACGGCCGTGGCCCAAGCCTTGGCGGCCGAAAAACTCGTCTTCCTCAGCGATGTCAACGGCGTACGACGCGATAAGGACGATCCCGACTCCCTGGTCCACTCGCTCAGTGACACCGAGGCCCGGGAACTGATCACCAGCGGTGCGATCGGCTCGGGCATGATCCCCAAGGTCCAGGCCTGCCTGGAAACGCTCGAGCGGGGTGTGCACAAGATCCACATTATCGATGGCCGGCTGCGGCATTCGCTGCTGCTGGAGGTTTATACAAGTAAGGGCGTGGGTACAGAGATTGTCCGGGAAATGGATACCCGTTAAAGGCGGACTTTTACCTCCCCTCTCCCAAAGGGAGAGGGGACCAACCTGCAAATACGACAAGCTCTATTCCCAACCCGTCACGAAGGAGAAATGGCCGTGGACGCAACAAGTCCGATGAGTTCCGAAGATACGATCAAGCTGTTCGACCAGTACGTGATCCCCAACTACGGCCGATTTCCCGTCTCGCTGGTGCGTGGCGAGGGCTCGTTCGTTTGGGATAGCGAGGGGAGGCGATACCTCGACCTGTTCCCCGGCTGGGGATGCAACCTGCTGGGCCATTGTCCGGCCCCGGTGGTCGAGGCAGTGCAGGATCAAGTGGCCAAGCTGATCCATGTGCCCAACAGTTGGTACATGGAGCCGCAAGGGCTTTGGGCAAAGGCTCTATCGGAGAAAAGTTTCGGGGGCCAGGCGTTTTTCTGCAACTCGGGAACCGAAGCCAACGAGGCGGCCATCAAGTTGGCCCGATTGCACACGCCCAAGGAGCGATACAAGATCATCACGTTCGAGGGCGGATTCCATGGCCGTACGCTCGGCTCGACCGCCGCCACGGCCCAGCCAAAATATCACGAAGGCCTGGGCCCCTTGATGGCCGGCTTTGTCTATGCACCCTACGGCGACCTCGACGCGGTCGCCGCACTGGTCGACGACGAAACGGCAGCCATCCTGGTCGAACCGGTCCAGGGCGAAGGCGGAGTGCGAATTCCGCCCGAGGGATTCCTGGCCGGGTTGCGGAAACTGGCCGATGAAAACGAATTGCTGCTGATGTTCGACGAAGTGCAGACCGGCGTGGGACGTTGCGGCACGTGGTTCGGCTATCAAACTTTTGACGTTGTGCCCGACGTGATCACCTTGGCCAAGGCGGTCTGCGGCGGATTGGCCGGCGGGGCCATGTTGACCACCGCGGAAATCGCCCCGAGCCTTCGTCCCGGTATGCACGCGGCCACGTTCGGCGGCAACCCGATCGCGGCTCGGGCCGGTATCGCTACGATCGAGATGATCGAAAACGAAAACCTGCTGCAAGCCGCCACCGAGATCGGCGACGTGTTCCGCACCCGGCTCGAGCAGTTGCAACAGGAGTGCGAACTGATCCGAGAAGTCCGCGTGTGCGGCCTGATGATCGGCGTGGAGCTTGCGATCGAGGGCGCCGAGATCGTCAAGGGCTGCATGCAGCGGAACCTGCTAATCAATTGCACGCAAGGAACCGTGCTGCGTCTGTTGCCCGCCATGACACTGACCGAAGAGCAGGCCCTTGAAGGCTGCGACATCCTGGCCGAGGTCCTTCAGCAGCAGTCCGCCGGTAGTGTTGCCCAATAAACAGTTGACCGCGGGAGCGTTCACCATGCGAAACCTGATCACACTTTCCGACCTGACCTCCGCGGAGATCGAGCACATTTTCTCGATTACCGAGGACCTTAAAACCAAGTTCAGCGAGGGCCTTCGCGAGCCGTTGCTACCCGGCCGGGTGATGGCCATGCTCTTCGAGAAGGACTCGTTGCGGACCCGGGTAAGTTTCGAGTCGGGCATGACGCACTTGGGCGGTACGGCGTTGTTTCTGGGCGTCGAGGCCGGGTTCAAACGCCGCGAGAGCATCGCCGACTTCGGACGCGTGCTGGCCGAATTGGTCGACGTGGTCGTGGTCCGGTCGAAGCGGCATGACACGGTCACCGCCTTGGCCGAACATTGCACCTGTTCGATCATCAACGGGCTGACCGACTACGCGCATCCTTGCCAGGCCATGGCCGATCTGTTTACGCTTCGCGAGTTGGTCGGATCGCTCGAAGGCCGCACCTTGGCCTGGGTGGGTGATGCGAACAATGTCGCCCGCAGCTTGGCGCTGGGATGCGGCAAGGTGGGGATGAACATGGTCGTTGCCTCGCCCGAGAATTACCAGTTCGACGCCGACACGCTGACCATGCTCGAGCGGGAAGTACCCGAGTTGCAACTCACAGTGACAACCGATCCGGTCGAGGCGGTTCGCGATGCGATGGCCGTCTATACGGACGTTTGGGCCAGCATGGGGCAAGAGGGCGAACGGGAAACGCGTTGCCGCGATTTCGCCGATTATCAAGTCAATGCCAAGCTGATGTCAAACGCCCAACAAGGGGCCGTATTTATGCACTGCCTGCCCGCTCGTCGCGGGGAAGAAGTGACCGACGAAGTGATCGACGGCCCGCAAAGCGTCGTCATCCAACAAGCCGGCAACCGGCTACACGCCCAGAAAGGCATCCTCGTATGGCTGCTAGGCAGAAGCAGTGGATAGAAGCAGTGGATAGAAGCAGTGGTTAGTGGTCAGTGGATAGTGGTTAGAAAGAAAACTATCCACTATCCACTAACCACTGCTTCTAACCACTAACCACCATCCACTAACCACTGCTTCAAAGGATTCCCTACTATGCGTCACGACGACCGTGAAGTCAATGAACTACGCCCGATCAAGATCAAACGCAAGTTCACCCGCACCACGCCGGGCAGCGTGTTGATCCAAGCCGGACGCACCATCGTGCTCTGTACGGCCGGGATCGAAGAGTCCGTTCCGCCTTGGATGGGTGATCAGCAAAGCGGCTGGGTGACGGCCGAATACAGCATGTTACCCGGCAGCACGAGCCCCCGAAAACGACGAGAGCGCGGCACAAAGATCGACGGGCGCAGTTCCGAAATCCAACGGCTCATCGGGCGCAGCCTTCGCGCCGTGACCGATCTGCACTCGCTGGGGCGGCGGACCATCACGGTCGATTGCGACGTACTAGAGGCCGACGGCAGTACGCGAACGCTCTGCATAACCGGCGCCTTCGTGGCCCTGGTCGACGCCCTGCGCAAGGGACTGGCTGCCAAGAGCGGCCTGCCTCTGAAGGACAGCGTGGCGGCCGTCAGCGCCGGCATCGTCGACGGTCGACCGGTGTTGGATCTCGATTACGAGGAAGATTCCTCCGCCCGAGTCGACATGAACGTCGTCATGACCGGCACCGGCCAACTGGTCGAGATCCAAGGCACGGGCGAGGAGTCCACGTTCAGCGAAAAGCAACTCCACAGCATGCTCAAGCTGGCCCGGACCGGCATCCGCGAACTAACCGCCATCCAACAAAAGGCCCTCGGCCGACGCTGGCCGTTCGAGTAGGATAGGTCCTGCACTCTGTCGATCCCTCGCAGGTCATGGCTGCCGGGGCTTGCAATCTGCCTGAGAAAAGCTAGAATACCGTACTTCCTTGGGGACGTAGCTCAGTTGGGAGAGCACCGCTTTTGCAAGGCGGGGGTCGTCGGTTCGAGCCCGATCGTCTCCACTACTTCTAAACCTAGCCGAATCAAATACTTAGATACCTGCCGACGGTCGGCAGTGCGGCCCGAAAACTGACGGAAACCCCGTAATTACCGGAGTTACCTTGAGTCGGAGGGTATCGCGATGCCAAGATCGTCTTCTTTCGTTCCAAAGTACCGCATGCACCGGGCCACCGGGCAAGCGGTCGTCACCATCGAAGGTCGGGACTTCTACCTCGGGCCGCATCGTTCCAAGGCGAGCCTCGTTGAGTACGACCGATTGATAGCCGAATGGTTGGCCGGCGGCAGAGCTTTGCCCCTGGAAAGTCCCGGTGAACTGGCTATGTCGGAACTGATTCTCCGCTACTGGAAATTTGCCCGGCAGTACTACGTCAAGAACGGCAAGCCGACGAGGATGCAGGAACATGTTCGGCTGGCGATGAAGTTGGTGAGGAAGACCTACGGGCACACGACGGCTGGAGAATTTGGTCCGTTGGCCTTGAAAGCTGTTCGATTGAAGTTGGTCGAGACTGGCGGGAGCCGGGGCTACCCGCACGTGTTCATCGCGACCATTCACGACAGCATTATGGCTACGCCGGAACATGCCGAGACGGTCCGGGGCGTGATGCTGGAGGAGTTTGAGAAGCTCGGGGTTTGCCCCCGGCTGAAGATCGAAGATTATGGCGCGGCTGATGTGGCTTGCGGCTGTGCCCGTTAGGCGGAAGGGCTCTCCCTATGCAAGACTGATGGACGAGGGTCATCGCGAATTACACGTGCTTCAGTCGGGGAGCGGCCAAGGGGCCAAAACGCAAGAATCACCTGGGGTTATCGTAACTAGGGTCAGGATAAGAAGAGACTGTAGCAAAGAAATCGGGTATGTACTATCCGGCTCGGGCTTGATGGAGG
>CAYYOX010000241.1:0-9493 GCA_964473065.1 uncultured Planctomycetaceae bacterium
CAATCTCATCGCCGTGCCGGCGACGGCTAAACGTCTCATCGCCGTGCCGGCGACGCTGATGTTGTTGCTCAGTAGCTGGATGTGACGTCGCTGGCTGATTATCGATTGAGCGATTCGCGATCCACGGCCTGCCGAACGCCGCCCCCAGGATCGCCAGGACAGCCCCGCCTGTGCTGTTCACCCAGCTTTCCATTTCTATCTATACTGCCTGCTAGGAATTATCGCACCTTCGGATTTGAAAAAATGTTGCCTGGCCCAAAACATCCGGTAGGCAAGTCGAAGAATGTTTGCTAGAACGAGAGCGATTGGACAGATTAAGGTTGCTCAGTGAGTAACCTAAAACACACCCGGTTGGCCTGACTTTCCCGCCTCAGGCGATACGCAATCCTTGCGGCGCAAACATAATGGACCACGACGGTCCGCGGTTCGTCAACACCAAGCACGTTAGCCGGCATGGAGGCAAACGGCATGGAGGTGAAAGGCATGGCAAAGAGTCGATATCCCCGCGTTGGCCACCGGCTGGCCCCGAAGGCGCTGCGCGAACTACTCAAAACGCCTCTTCCGGCTGAGTTTTGCAACGGAGAGGACGCCAATGCTCCGCAACAGCTGTGCGATCTGGACGAAACGGCATGGGAACGGTTTGGCGAAGAAGCCTGCCAGGAACTTGCCGAGCGAGTGATCAAAACGGTCGGCGGCGCGGCGCGGGCCCCCATGGCCGTTGGAAACCGACGGATCCCGTCCATTCCCAGCGGTATGACCCTGGCCGACTTGGACTTGGAAGTGCGAACGCTCAACTGCCTTGTCGCGGCCGGCATTCACGAGCGACCGCAAGACCTGCAGACGATGACCATCGAGGGAATTCTGGAACTCAAGGGATTCTGGGTGAAATCGTTGATCGACTTGCTGACTGCCCTGGAGTATGTTACCGATCACCCGCAAGCCCGGAAGGCTTTGCGTACCGATTCGGTCATCGCTATCAAGGATCTGCGGGCGTCGCATCGCTATCCTCGGCCGGGCCATCGGCTTGCTCCGCAGACGCTCAAAGAAGTTTTGCTCGAGCGCATCCCCGACAATCTGGTTCGGGGAACGAGCTTTGCCGACCGTCGGCTGTGCGATCTGGACGAGTCGGCATGGAACGAATTATCTTCTAACGCAATCAGCCAACTGGCCGGGCTGATCGTGATGCGTGTCACCCGCGTGGTAAACTTCCGGGCCCTGCTTGAGCGGCATCTACCCCAACCGCCGGAAGGAATGCGACTGGAGCAGCTTCGGCTGGAAAATCGTACACACCGTTGCCTGGAACGGCAAAGATTCGACTATCATCCGGAACGCTTGGGCCAATTGACAATCGGCCAATTGCTGTCGACTAAGGCCTTCGGCTCGAAATGCCTGGTCGACCTGCTTTCCTCGCTAGAGACACAAGTCGCCAAGGAGGGCAAACTCGACGAGAGCCTGACGGCCGAAGCCAAGGCTTTTGGGAAGTTGCGCAAGGCGCGGGGAATCCAGTTTACCGACCCGCGACTGGGCGGGCTTATGCGTGCGATCGACACCGAATCCAACACGATCCCGGAAATGGTCGAGCGGTTGGTCAAGCGGCGGCTCGATCCACCCGACCCGCTTCGTTTGAAGCAACAGATTCGCGAACTCCGCGAGACAATCGACCAACTTGGCGACATTTCCCTGGAGGAAGAGCTGATCCAGATCTTTACTCCCGGCTCGGGGGATCGCGACCGGGAAATTGTTGCTCAGTACTATGGTTGGGACGGCCAAGACGGTCGGACGCTGGAAGTGTTGGGACAAAAACACGGACTTAGCCGGGAGCGAATCCGGCAAGTTTGCATGAGGGCGGTCAAGCGAAATCGCGACACGATCGTATTCGCCCCCGTGCTGGATCGTGCGATGGCCTTCTTGACCGAGCGTTTTCCGGTCGGGTTGGATGCCCTGCAAGCAGAATTCAACGCCACCGGCATCTCACCCCGCGGCCTGTCGATCGGCTCAGTACGCCGGGCGGCCGAGTTCCTTTCCCGGGACCCGCAATTCGAGATCGTCGAAGTCGGTTCCAGCTACATGGCCGTACTACCCCAGCAGGTCGAGTTGCCGCGCGCGATTTGTCAGTCTGCCAAGCAAGTGGTTACCAACTATGGGGCGGCCAAACTCGGCGAAGTCGTGTCGGAACTCGCCATCCGCCATTCCATGAAAATCGGCCTTACGCTGATCCGAAAAACGCTCGATACCCAAGACGAGTTCTGCTGGCTCGACGATCGACGGACTTGGTTCCGGCTCAAGAAGTTGCCGCAATACGGTCTGCCCAACATGATCGAGAAGGTCCTCTCGGTAGCCGAGCAGATCGACGTATCGAAGCTTCGCACCGCGATGGCCCGCTACCGCCGAAACGATCGCGAGCTTCCGCCGCCGTCAACCTTGTTGGCCTTTTGCCGGCAGATGCCCGACGTGCGCACGGAAGGAAAGACCGTGATCTCCGATCCGCCGCGCGACTGGCGCAAGGTGCTCACCGGCGTGGAACACTGCATGGTCGAGGTGCTCAAGAAGCACGGGCCGGTCATGGAACGAAACGCCTTCGAGGACGAGTGTATTGAGAAGGGAATGAACCCCTTCAGTTTCAATGCAATCGTCATGTCGTCGCCCGTTATCGCCCAATACGGCCGAAGCGTATACGGCCTGCTGGGATTGAAGGTCGACCAAAAAGTCGTCAGGGAGTTGGCCCAAAGGAAAGGCGACGCGCCGTCGTCCCGCGTATTGTGCGGCTTCGGAGAGACCCGCGACGGCAAGATCTACCTGGCCTATCAACTCTCGAAGGCCGCCATCTCCGGCGGCGTAATCACGGTCCCGGCGGCCGTAAAGCAGCAAGTCCGCGGCAAGTTCTCGCTGCGAGTCGACGGCGGCCACGAGGTCGGCACCCTAGTAGCCAAACGCGGCTGCGGCTGGGGACTAGGCCCGGCGCTGCGCGGAAGCGAAGCCGAACAGGGCGACCACATGCTCCTACTATTCGACACGGTCAAGCGCCAAGCCAGAATCCACATCGGCGACGAATCCATCCTCGACAACGTCACCGAAGCCTAACGGCGATTCCGCTACCTAGAAGCAGTCGTATCGGCTGCCACGGGCTACTTGCTGGCCAGGGGCATTTCCATTCGGAACGGCACGAGCAGGGACCTTGAGATCAGGAAGCAAGCTGATGGCGCTGACCCCTATTTGGATCTTCCGGATCACGCATGTGGACAACTTGCAGGGCATCCTGCAACGTAGAGGCGTTTATGCGCCGAACTTCAACCCGAAGGATGAACTGACCTATAAATACATCCACCATCTGAACATCCAAACTCAGCGTGCGGATAAAGCGGTGCCGTGTGGTCCGGGCGGAGTGCTTCATGATTATGTCCCTTTCTACTTCGCCCCACGAAGCCCCATGCTTTACGTGATTCACAAAGGCAACGTTCAGGACTACCAAGAGGGCCAAGATCCCGTCATCTACTTGGTGTCGGATGCCCAGAGTGTCTTGGCGGCCGATACGGGTTTCGTGTTCACCGATGGTCACGCAATCATGGAAATGAGCGACTTCTATGACGATCTATCGCAGTTGAGCAAGGTGGACTGGCACGCAATGCGTTTGAAGTATTGGTACGATTCACCGCAAACCCCGGATCGCAAGCGAAGGCGTCAGGCTGAGTTCCTCGTCTATCGATATTGCCCGTGGCCCCTCGTTCGGGTGGTAGGCGTAATCAGTAGCCAGATGAAGCGGCGAGTGGAAGCGGTTTTGGCTGATTTCCCGCGACTCCATAGACCGATTGTTCAGATCAAGCCCGAATGGTACTATTAAAAGCGGAGGTGGCGATGATCGAACACGCGAGGGGAAATATTCTGGAAGCGGACGCGGAGGCACTGGTCAATACGGTCAACTGCGTTGGCGTCATGGGCAAAGGGATCGCCTTGCAGTTCAAGCAGGCGTATCCGGACAACTTCCGCAGATATCAGAAGGCCTGCAAGGCCGAGGAAGTGCAGCCTGGCCGAATGTTCGTATGGCCTACAGGCCTGATGGTCAATCCCAAGTACGTTATCAACTTCCCGACCAAACGGCATTGGAGAGGAAAGTCGCGGCTTGACGATGTTGAGGCCGGCCTGGGTGCCTTGATCGAAGAAGTGAGACGTTTGAAAATCGAATCCATCGCGATTCCTCCCCTGGGATGCGGATTGGGTGGGCTGGATTGGGCAGACGTGGGACCGAGGATCACTGCCGCGTTCGCTGTTATGCCGGAGATCAGAGTACTGCTCTTTGCCCCGGCGGGCGCACCCAAGGTCGAGGCGATGCCCGTAGCTACTGAAACGCCGAAGATGACCCGGGCTCGAGCCCTTTTCGTGAAACTGATCGAAAAGTACTGCGTGCCTGGCTACCGGCTGTCGCTGTTAGAAATTCAGAAGCTGGCATACTTCCTTCAAGAGGCGGGAGAACCGCTACGGCTGAATTTCGTGAAACACAACTACGGTCCTTACGCCGAGAACCTCAACCACGTGTTACAACGCATCGAGGGCCATTTCATTCGAGGGTACGGCGACCGCAGCAAGGGGGCAAAGATCCGATTGCTGCCAACAGCTACCCAGGAAGCGGAGGCGTTCCTCGCCGCGGATGCGGAAGCGGAGTCACGGCTTGATCGTATCGGTAGGTTGATTGACGGCTTCGAGACTCCGTACGGGATGGAGTTGCTAGCGACTGTCCACTGGGTGGCAAAGAACGCCGCAGAGATCGCAAGAGATGACGAGATGATCATCAAAGGCGTCCAAGACTGGAGCCAGCGAAAGAAGGCGCGATTTCAACCCGACCATGTGTGCAAGGCTGCCAAGCGACTTCGCGACCAAAACTGGTTGCTCGCGAGCGACCGTGAAGAAGTCAGCTAAATTCCTTTGCGGGAACGATGCAGCCGAACGCCAAGCCAAAATCCACATCGGCGACGAAACCATCCTCGACAACGTCACCGAAGCGTAGCGGCAATTCTTCACAAGTGCGCCACGGCCGACACGGCCGTGGCACACTTATCGACCATCTCGCATCTGCTTTCGCTGGTCCCTGCAAACCCGCGAGCGGCTTTAGAGGTATTCGGTGGGGAATTTCCAGGGGGCGCGGTACTCGGGGATGGCGGCCTTGGCGGCCTCGGGGTCGCCGATGATCTTTTCGGTGGTTGGGTCGAAACGGATGGAACGGCCCAGCTTGTACGAGAGGATCGAGAGCACTAGCGGCACGTCGATCTTCGTGTGGTAGAAGACGCTGCAGGTGGGTTGCTCGCGGGTCTTGATGCTGTTGAGCCACTCGCGCTCGTGGCCCGGCGAGGGGGCGATCGACTTCTCCGGCGTTTCCATGCCGTCCATGCGATCGCCCTCCGGCACGATCTTGTGCATGCCGTAGTTGCAATACATGGTGCCGTTTACGCCGTGGAAGTAGATCCCCAAGCGACGCGTCGGCGGGCCGCTGCCTAAGTCGAATCCATAGCTGTTGGCGATCGTCGACATCCAGGTCATCGTCATGTCGGGGTATTGCCAAAGCACCTCGTGCGTGTCGTAGGCGTCGCCGTCGTCCTTGATGCAGTATCGCCCGCCGGAGGCACTGACGCTGGTCGGGTAGCCCAAGTCGAGTGCCCAGACGGGCAGGTCGATGATGTGTGGGGCCATGCCGGGCGTCCAACCGCCGGTGATCATCCACGAGCAATGGTTGTAAGAATTGGCGGCCAGCAGCCCGTTGTAGGGCATCGCCGGCGCCGGGCCGACCCAGAAGTCCCAGTCCAAACCGGCGGGCGGCGTGGTGTTCGGATCGTGCCCTATGCCGCCGGGTCCTTGGTTCATGACGTTGAATGTCCGGGCCACGCTGATCTTGCCCAGGTTGCCGGCACGAACCAGTTCGACCACGCGGCGGTAGTTCTCACTGGCATGGATCTGCGTGCCGATCTGGCTGATGATGTTGTGCTTCTTCACGGCATTGCGTACCGCCAGGCTTTCGCCCAGGTGCATGGTCATCGGCTTCTGCAAGTAGATATCCTTGCCCGCCTTGCAGGCGTCGATCGCCGGCAGGGTGTGCCAGTGCGGCGGCGTGGCGATGATCACCGCGTCGATGTCGTCCTGGGCCAGCATCTCGCGGTAGTCGTGATACGGCTTGCAAGTCTGAGCGAACTGGGCCGTCACGGCATCGCGACGCGGCTTCCAGACGTCGCAGGCCCCGGTCACTGCTACATCGCTATGGGCGGCACACGCGCCCAGGTTAGCCCGACCCATGCCGCCACAGCCGATCAGGCCCACGCCGATCCGGTTACTTGGAGCCGTTTGACCGTCTTGGCCCAAGGCCCTCCCCGGCACAACATAAGGAGCGGCCACGCCAATCGCTCCGGCCGCGGCCGTGGTACGAACGAATTGACGACGCGAGAGTTCTTTCTTTTCGGACATGGGATTGGTCTCCTGATGAGGGGGGTGGTTTGATTGTAGTTGGCGATAGTTCAGTCTGAATCCCTCCAGATTCTGGAGGTGGTACAAAAGAGAGGGGATGCCTCGAAATGTTGTAAAGTTGGATTTCGGAAATCCTTTCACCCTAGTACTCGGGAGCTCATCTCCACAAAAAGAAGAGCATATCGAGCAACGGCTGTCAAGAACCTACGGGTAGAAAACGAGTTGCAGGGTCTTGCCAAGGGACCAATGTCGGCGGTTATTGAATTGGGTAGGCGCCGCGTTGGGCGACCATTTCGGTGATTCGGCGGATTCGGTTGATATCCGAGCCGGGCATGGCGTTGTCGGCAATGCCCAGGATGAACGCCGCTCCGGGGGCGATCGTGCGGAACAGGTCGTCCATAAATTGCTCGAACTGCTCGTCGGTGTACGGCCGTTCGAGGATCACCGATGGCACGGCGCCGAAGATGATCACCCGATCGCCCCAAGCTTCCCGCGCTTCGGCCAAGGTCGTGGGGACCATCGGATGCGTGGCGAAGCACTCGACCATCCCGATGCCGGCCCGCTCGATGTGCGAGAAGATGGCTCGGGTGTCATTGTCGCCGTGCATGGCCAGAACCTTGCCGCGGTCGCGCAGCTTGGGCGAAAGTTCCTCGTAATACGGCAGGATATACTGCTCGAAGATCGACGGCGGGGTCATCTGGCTCGAAAGGTGATGCCCGTGCATCAACAGCCGGGCCGGCGAATCGAGCATGTGCTTCCAGAGGTTTTCTCGCAGACGGTCGGTCAACACGTCGAGCAGGTGTTCCACCTCGTTGGCGTAATCGTTCAGGTGATAATACCCCTGATTGTAACCGACCAGCGTGCGGAGCCAATAGTGGAACGGGCAGTCGCCGCAATTGACCATCGGGTAGCCGTCCTCGCCGACCTCCTGTTCATGTTGCAGGTACTCTTCGTAGGCCGGCGCGTAGTCGGTATGCTCGATGATATACTCGACGACCGCATAGTCCTCGCGCCGCTTGAGCATGAACTCGACCTCCGCGTCCTGGATCCCCTGGCGGCGAAGTTGCTCGGTACTGCGAAGCTTCGTGCTCACCGTGCCCACGGGCGTGACGTATTCGGTGAGCGTCTCTAGTTCGCCGGCCTGCCGAGTGCGGATTTCGACGTTGCGAAGCTTGATGTTAAAGATTCGCCCGTCGCGCCCGGCCGTACCGCCGAAGACGTCCCGTTCGACCTCCCGCAGGCTCTTGCCCTGATATTCGGCCGGCAGGGTGCCTTCACGCCGATTGGCCTCGTGCCAGATGTTCAGCCGGGGAATCCAAGGGATTCGGTCGGGCGTTTCTCCGTCAAGGATGGCCAGCATCCGCTCACGATTGGTCATTTTGCGTCCTTTTCTGCTTGGTGGACCATCTATTTTGACATATCGCCCGATTTTTGCAATAATGGGTCCTCACGTTTAGCGTCGCGTTGTTTAGCGGCCGGGCTTGCCCGGCGTTTTTTCCGGAGAAAACTGCCAATGAAGCCAATCCATCGAGCCATAACCCTCCTGTTTTTGGGCATTATCTGCCTGGGAAATCACATAGAATCCCTCGGCAACCCGATCACCGAGCTGCCACTGCTGAAACGGACGCCGGTCGAAACCGACTGGCTAATCGATGCCTCGCCCTACAAAGCGGGCGTATATCGCTCGGAGACGCCGGGTGAGATCGTGCTGGACAACGGCCTGATCCGCCGTACATTTCGCCTCTCGCCCAACGGGGCCACGGTGGGGTTCGATAATCTCGTGACGGGCGAGGCCCTGCTACGCAGCGTGCGAGCCGAGGCGGAAGTGACCATCGACGGAGTGAGCTACGATGTGGGCGGGCTGGTGGGGCAACCCAATCAGGCCTTCATCTTGCCCGAGTGGATCGATTCGCTCAAGGCCGACCCGGCGGCGATGAAACTTACCGGCTTCGAAGTCGGAGAACCTCAAGAGCAATTCCCTTGGAAACGCGTGCGACCTCATGCACCAAATATGGCCTGGCCACCCAAGGGCGTTCACCTGCGGATGGACTACAAGATGTCCGACGCGTTGGCGGCCAGCAAGGTCGACAGCGACGCCCACCGCCAGAAACTCGCCGAGACGGTTTTCGAAGGCCAGGTCGGAGCGCCGACGGAGTGGAGAATACACGCCTCGAAGGTGCACGAGCGAAGCAGCTTCGTCAACGAGGGCAAGGTCGGCGAGATCTATACGCCGCAGAATACGACCGTCTATGCCGAGCAAGATCTGCCCGATGGGGTGAAGCTCGTCGAGATGGAGTTCAGCCCGGGCGCCGATTACTCGGCCTCGTGGGGACCGGCGATTGCCGTCGTCTGGGAGAACGGGCACGTCACCAAGTTCAATATGTGTACCAGCGGCTACGATGCTTCCTACACGGCCTGCTTCGGCCTCTTTGACAGTTCCGCGGGCGAATTGATTCGGCTAATGGGTCCGGACCAGAAAGAGATCGACACGTCCAAGAGCTGGACGATGCGCCTGCGTCTGGACGGGGGCTTCGTTTTCTGCGAGGCGAAGATGGCCGGCGGTGGTTGGGTCTTGTACAAGCGTCTCGATATTGCGGCTGGACGCGGAACGCCCAAAATGGTCCGCGTGGGAAAGGTTGGCCGGTTTGGCGGCAGCGACGACGGACCTCGTTTTCCGGATGAAAAGATGGCGAGGCTGCTCATCAAGCGATTCACCGCCTACGGCAACGTGGATCAGGCGGCCGTGGCCGAGAGCCTGAAGAAACGAAAAGAGGCCGGAGGGGTTACTGTCTCAGTCCACTACGAACTTTACGACGGCATCCCTTGCATGAGCAAGTGGATCACGGTCCGCAACGGCACGGGTCAACCGATCGTGGTCAACAAATTCACCAGCGAGATCCTGGCCGTGGTCGAGGCCGCCTCGCTGGTCTGTCCCGATTTCAGGATGTCGCAGGATCGTGACGACGTGGCGACCCGATATCCGCGTCCCAATATACACGTCGAGACGGATTATGCGTTCGGCTCGTTCACGCCCGAGTTCGCCAACGCG
>CAYYOX010000242.1:0-9446 GCA_964473065.1 uncultured Planctomycetaceae bacterium
TCGTTCAGCGGCAAAACATCTCAGAATGGTTCTGAGACCCGTGAACGGTTACGAAGTAATAGGCCAAGGCAACCACCACGGCCCCCATCACCGGAATCCCGACGACGAACACGCGCATGGGGAGTTCGATATGTTTCAGCACATCGTCCGACTTCGTCTTGTTCCGGCCAAACAGCCCGGTGAAAGCGCTGATGAGTATCTTCGGCTTCGAGAAGAAGGCGAACAGCGAGGCGGTGGTCATCATGGCCACGCCGCCCCAGAGCGCCCACAAGGTGATTCGACTGAACCCGTACTGCATGACGCCCTCCTGCATCACGCCCTGGATGTCTCCGCGCCCGATCATCCAGGGAGCGAGGATGCAGTAGTTGATCACGGCGCCGACGATCAACGAGAAGCCGGTGCGGATTCCCATCAGCCCGCCGGCGGCAAACATCACGATATCCGTATCCGGTCGGACGCCGAGTTGGCGGAGGTCCGTACCCCATATCCGCGGTGTGAAAACATACTCATAAAACCAGTCGTCGATGTAATGGGGAATCGTAAGGAACCCGAGCCTGATCTTTTCCATGATGGCGTGACTGCCGCCCAGCGTGACCAGCGCCGAGAGAGTCCCGCAGATCGTCAGCAGCTTGGCCTTGAACATCCCCTCGCGGGCGTCGCCCGTGTGCAGCGAGTCCATGACGATTCCGGCGGCCCGGCCTTCGGGAAAGGGGTGCTGTTCGTCGTTGATGAAACGCCGTTTCAACGGGAAGGCGAAGAGCACGCCCAGCAGGGCCAGCGCGATAATCCACAGCATGGTGGTGCCCATGGGGATCACGGTCTCGGTGATCATCATATAGGCGGCCAGCGAGGAGATCATGGGCGCGGTCATATAGCCGGCCGCCGTGGCGATCGACTGCATGCAGTTGTTCTCCAGCACGGTGAACTCGTCGCCTAGGCCTATCCGCTGAAGGACTTTGAACATGGCGAAGGCAAGGATCACGGAAGTAATCCCCACGCCAAGCGTCCAGCCCGTCTTGGCGCCGACGTAGAGGTTCGTCATCGAGAGGACCCCGCCGATCATCATTCCCGTCAGCGCCGAGCGGAGCGTAAGCTGCGGCATGTCGCCCTTCCAGACGTTATCGAGCCACCACTGGTCCTTCTGCTGAAGCGTCCAGTCGCGGACTTGTTCTTCGCTTAATTGCTTGATCGCCATAGAGCTATGCCTGTTACGTGGATAGTTATTGCGTGAAGGGACGATGTGTTTAGTGATTTACAGGATTCTCGCGTGGGTCTTCGTGCCTCGACCCACCCTACCTATCCCCGTGATCGCGAAAAGCTGTTTGGCAATATACCACGGCGCCGATACGTCGTCTATCCGGGTGCCATGCCCACGCTTGTGTGGTCATGTTCGGCCGGTGACGAGGCGTTGCACAACATGGCCACGCAAGCGTGGATCATGGCACCCGGCGTGATACGGAAGAGAAAAGGTTCCTGGCATCTTTATTCGCCTAACACCTCTATTTGCTCTTGAGGCAAAGCCTAGTGTTTGAAAGTGTCAGTCGTCTCGCTCTTGGGAGGTTGGCGTTTGCACTAATACGCCTTTCTCAGGATTTGGGGGAAGGTAGTAGAATGCCTGTCCGAGAACGGAGGTCAAGAGTTCACTTTCCTTGACGTTCTGACTGAACATGCTCTTGTACCGAGAGCTTTCAACTGCAATGATAGCGTCCGCCAAACGCTGGCACCCAGCCCGGTAGTCCAGTAGCATTGTCGGATCATGCAGCGCTTCGCCGATCACTTCAGAGAAGGCCCGTAGCTGGTCCGATTTGCCCTCATCAGGCAGTGCGTCAATCGCAGCCTTGATCTGCTCAAAGAGATCGCGGTTCTCAACGAAGAAGTCGTCCAGGCGACACTTCTTTCGAGTCCTCTTGCACACTGGCGAATCCCAGACCAAACGCCCGTCACGGCGCTTGTGGACTCCACGCTTTGCCCAATAGCAATCGGTACCGTTCTCCAGAGGGCAGTCGCAAAACTCATCGACGAATGCACCGCCAAGTTTCATCAAGCGACGCAGATAGAGCGTGGCGCGTTCCGTGCATTCTGCCTCATCCCGGCCGTAATGCCCACGAAGAAGGTTGAAAGACCATTTGACCTTCGGGTGATGTGAGCTATGGCGAAGCACATTGCCGATGAAGTCAAGGGTCTTTTCGAGACTCCCAAACTCGTCGATTTTGCGCAAGAAGTATTGGACTTGCGCAAGTACCACATTGCCATACTCGACTTTGGTATAGGTGGAAGTGCCCTTCCAATGAAACAAGCGGCAGACCTGGGAGATCCGCTCTTGAAAAAGCGATCCCTTCAACCTGGAACAGTGGATGGAAGTGTCCAGAAACAGTTCGGCCGAAAGCGGAGAATGTTCGTCACTCAATTCCTCTAAAGACATCAAGGCCACCATTTAGCAGTTCAATCGTAATTGCGTTGATAGAATCGTCGTCAAACACGGATTCTTGGCAGAGCTTGTCGAAGGCGGATCGCAGGCACCTGAGCTGATCGGTTGCGAATTCCTCGACGGTTCGCTCGACGAAAACACCTTGAAGCATATTGATTACTTCGGCGAACTGCTCTTCACGTTTCGATCGAATCTCCCATAAGTCGGCCAACGAATCTTTCACTTGTTCAAGCGCGTTGTTCCGTAAGAAGAAGTCTGCATCGTGGTCAAGAGCGCGATTCAAGTTATCAATACACGCTGCAAGGAGCGCGTGACAGCGGTGTCGTACTTTGGGCAAGACCGCGGGAGCACGTGAACAAGTTCGCCCAGCGCGCAACGCGGGTCGCGAAGCAGCGCCTGTCGCTCGGGTTCCTGAGGTCACGAGCGTCGGCGCATACGCGTCACCCGAGACAGGTCCGCCCGTAACTACACGCTGATTCACGCCCCCGTTTGGCGGCGACGCAATGTCAGAACCCGTTGGATTGTCACTCATGATAGCTGGAACGTCACTCATGATAGCACCTATCGTGAACTGGCGGCTTCCAAGACCACTTTCTTAGTCTTCTGGAAATCCTCGAAGGAATTGGCCATGAAGTCACTTATTGAGAGCTCGTCAGGATACGGCGGATCTTCGATATAGGCGTCGAAGTCGAGTAGCAGGCCAAACTGCGGGTAATGCCGGATTGTCTTTTCTGCTTTCATTTTATCAATCAACACTTGCTTTTGACCGCGAGAATGGTTCCGGGCTTTGGTCCTTGCTGCGCGAAGGACACTAGGAGGAAGATCGACTTGCTGCTCAAAAGGAGCGACAGCAATACGAAGCATGTGACTTGGGCGGTCTATAACCAGCCGATGGGAGATCTCCGACGGATTCCCCAACGATTGTGTCGCCGTAGAATCGAGCGTAAATAATTTCAAGTCCTGGACAAAACCGTGCGATTCATCCCGGTCAGCCGCAGGATACAGAAGCCATGCCCGGAAGCCAATCCGTGGAAAGGAGTCGATTTCCAGATGCTCCGCGACGATGCTGGCCGTCCTGTCAGCAATTGTCGCAAACTCCTGAAACGGCAGTAGTTCTTTCACGTCAGTAGTTTGCGTTTGTGCAAAATCAAGCTTCTCATGCCCGAAATTGAATTCCAGGTTAGTGGACCTACGTACAAGTTGGCATCGGTTGATGTCAATCGCGTTGAAATCCCATTCTTCTTGCTCCGCGAGAATAGCTTTAGAGATTCGGCCAGCACGATCCCAATAGACCTGTCCAAAGTCGTATCGGAGTTCAAAAACATAGCGATGAATCACTTCTGTTTTCAAGTCAACGACAGTTTCCATGGAGAGCACCCTAACCTACGTATTCACAATCCTAACCGCTGCCCAAACTGCAAGATACTACCACGGCGCACACAGTGCAACCGAGACCACTCCGTTATCATATAGCATAGATGCCACCCGTACAAGGCTATTATCGGGCCAAATACATGTGTAACTCCAGGACTAGTAACGGGTTAGATCGGAATCCGCCAACGGCGCAAGACCTGCACAATTCGTGTCGAAGAAGCCCAAAGGACCCATTGAAACGGAAGCCACTGCCGGAATACGGCTACTTCTACTGCGGAAGGTATCTCCACCGCCACCAAGGCGTGCGAACAAGACGGGGCCACAAAGATGGGACATACCATGCTGCTCTCGGCCAGGTATGCGTCTTCTTGCCAAATCTGCCATCATAAGGCCCGGTGCCATGCCCGCGCTCGTCGTGGGCATGTTCGGCCGGTGACGAGGCGTTGCACAACATGGCCACGCAAGCGTGGACGATGCCACCCTACTACTGCTCGCCGCAATCAATCGACCAATTCGATTTCGATCTCTTCGAGCGTTTTCCCCTTGGTTTCGGGGAGTTGGAAATAGACGAACAGATACCCGGCCACGCAGACGCCGCCAAAGATCCAGAAGGTGACGGCCGGTCCGAGCCGGGCATTGGCCACGGGAAAGACGAAAGTCAGCGCGAAGTTGGCCGACCAGAGCGCAAAGACCGAGATCGACATGGCCGCCCCGCGGATCCGGTTGGGGAAGATCTCCGAGAGCACGACCCAAGTGACCGGTGCCAGCGAGAACGAATAACAGCCCACGGCCACCAGCACCAGGATCAGCACGTGCGTACCGGAACTGCCCAGGAAGTAGCTGCCGCCGATCAGCGCGTAGGTCAGGGCCATGCCGGCCGCTCCGACGAGGATCAAGAATCTTCGCCCCACCTTGTCGACCGTAAAGATGGCCACGAACGTGAACACGAGCATCATCAGGCCGGTGACCATGGTGTTGAAGAGGATATCGCCGATCTCGAATCCCGCCTGGGAGAAGATCTCTTCGGCATAGTAAAGGATCATGTTGATCCCGCACCACTGCTGAAACACCGCTAAGATCACACCGATGGCGATGATCTTGACCATCTTCGGTTCCCAAAGGTCGCGGAAGTTGACCTGCTCGATCTCGTTGACCAAGGTGTCCTTGATTTCCGCCACGGCAGTTCGGCCATACTCCTCGCCGCCGACTTTGGCCAGGATCCTTGCGGCTTGGTCGTCCTTGGCGTTCTTGACCAGCCAGCGGGGGCTTTCGGGCACGAAGAACATCAGCAGGAAAAACAACAACGCGGGTATGGTCTCCGCACCGAACATCCAACGCCAGCCGAATTGCCCGTTCCAGGAATTGAGGATGTCGGCCGTGGTGGCCCCTGCCGCCATCTCCTCGGCGATCAGCCAGTTGACCACCTGCGCGCTGACGACGCCGAGGACAATGGCCAATTGATTGATAGAGACGAACCGGCCCCGCATTTTCGCGGGCGAGAGTTCGGCAATATACATCGGCGAAAGGTTCGAGGCCAAGCCGATGCCGATCCCTCCCAGTATACGATAGGCGACAAACCACGAAAACGTACCGGCCATTGCCGTGCCGATGGCCGAGGCGGTAAACAGCAACCCGGCCAGGATCAGCAGCCGTTTGCGCCCGAACTTATCGCTTAACACCCCGGAGACGACCGACCCGACCAGGCACCCGACCAGGGCGCAGCTCGTGGCCCAACCGATCAGGAATGGGGTATGCAGATCGAAGTATTCCTCGTAGAACTGCTTGGCCCCGCCGACCACGACCCAGTCGTAACCGAACAGCAGCCCGCCCATGGTAGCCACCAAACAGACCGTCCAGATGTATCGTGCGTTTACTTTCATACTTTTCCTGTCGAGGGTTATAAGATTCCAGGGAACATCAACCTATAAAGCCGCGACCGGTGGTCGCGCCGGAATTCGGTTTCGAACAGATTCGTCCAGCACCACTGGGCGCGACCACTGGGCGCGACCACCGGTCGCGGCTTTATACTGCCTATTTGACCACAAACCCCGCCACTTGTACATACGCGTCGGCCGAACCCGTCTGCTTCTTGCCGGTGACGTGGATCTTGACCGTGTGTTTGCCGGCCGGGAGGTCCTTGGCCAATAACGTGCGGTGGTTCCAATCGACATCCGCGCTGAAGGTGTCTAACTGCTCGACCAATGCCGGTTGGCCGTCGACGGTGATCTTCGCGATGCCGCAGTCGGGGCCCGTCTTGTGGATCAGCGTGACTTCTTTACCCTCGAACGTGAACTCCACGGTTTGGTCGGCCTCGTTGGCAAAATGGAGTGTGCCGCCGAGCGCCTGGAGGCCGTTCCACAATGTCCAGCCGGGACTGAAGCGGACCGACTTGCCCGTGTCGTTGACCACGCCCGGGCCGAGGTTCGGTTGCGAGGAGTCTTTTGCCGAAAAGTCGATCTGCTTATCGGCCGTTGCCTTACGGATGGCTTCGACTTCCTCTTTGTCATACGGCGTGCCGTCTTTGTGAAACACGTCGTGGAACCAGACCTCCGGCTCGGGCGAGCCGCGTTTGTTGGACCAGCCGAATTGACACTGTATGCGCCCGTTGACCAGTCCCCAACTGTAGCACGCGACTGCTTCCTGCTTGAACAGCGGCAACTCCGTCTCGAACTTCGAGCCCAAGGTTCGGGACATCCACTCGGTGCAGAACACGGGCCGGCCGTGTGTCTTCGATCGGGCGATGGCGCCGCGCTGGCCTTCGAGATCGACGTAGGCGTGGTAGCTGATCACGTCGGACATCTCGATCTGGGCCACGTTCAGATCGAAGTACCCGGCAAACCAGACTGCAACGGTCAGCGGTTGGCTCGGCTTGACTTGACGGGCCCAATTGAACGCGGCCTTCACCAGCGGCAGGCTCTTGTTGCCCATCCCGCTGTTACCCGGCTCGTTGTAAAGGTCCCAAACGATCACCCGCTCGTCCTGCCCGAACGTGCCGACAATATCTTTGATGTACTTCTCCAAACTGGGCCATTGCGTCCGGTCGGTCACGGCCTTTAAGCCCGGGCTGGGCGTCCAGCTTGGCAGGATCATGCCGGGGATCGGATCGCGCTGTTTGCCCAGGAAGGGTTCCGTTTGCCGCGGGTCGCCGAAGCTGCAATCGTCGAACAGCACGAGCATCACCGAAATGCCGTGCTTTTCGGCGATGCCAAGGAATTGATCGAGGCGTTTCTTCAAACCTTCCGGATCGTGCTTCCAGACCAGGTATTGAATAAACACCCGCGTCGTGTTGAATCCCAGGTCGGCCGCGATGCCCAGTTCGCGGTCGATCGTTTCCGGATCGAACGTTTCAGCCTGCCACCATTCGGTCGTATTGCAGGCCGTGCTGGGCACGAAATTGAACCCGACCAGCCAAGGATATCTCTTGTACCAGTCCCAGGCTTGTTGCTTGCTCCATCGCTTCGGTCGCGGTGGCAGGCCGGCCTTGACGGCGACTTCCGCGGCGAAGCCGGGGTTAAGGATCGCGGCGATCTCCAGCGGATCGCGGCAGGCGCCGTCCGCATAGACCACGCCCTGGACCTCAACCCCCGGCCGCGAGAACTGGGTTTTGCCCAACATCAACTCCCAGAAGTACCAGCCGATTCCCTCGTCGTGGATCACGGGCATGCAGTCCCAGAACTGCTGGCCGCCGCCGCGGTGGGCCACCTCGTTGATCAGCACCGGCTTGCCGTGCTTTCGGCCCAGCGATTTCACCAAGCGGATATTCGCCCGAAAGGCCTCCATGTCGGCGGTGTAGTCGTGGAACCCTAGCACGTCGACCTTCTCGATGACGTAGGGAAGCAGCGCACTGGAGGAGAGTCCGACGGTGGTCGGATGGTTCGGGTCGAGCCGATTGACCACGTCCAGGAAATGGTCCAGGAAGGTCCGGATCTTTTCGCGCTCTTCTTGCTTCGTGGCCCAGGAAGTAATCATCGGTTCGTTCATGACGTCCCAGATCAGGATCCGCTTATCGTCGCGATGGCCGCCGACCACGTCCTGGACGTACTGCTCCAGCTTCGCCCAATGTTCCTTGCCGATTCGGTTCTGTCCGGGATTGGCCATCCAGTCCGTGTCGCGATAGGTTTTCAGATCCGGAAACTTCCCGAAGCAAGAGTCGAAGACCACGGGCATGGCCTGAATGCCATGCTTTTCGCACAAACTGAGGAAACTCTCAAACTTGTCGAGAAACGCCTTGGGGTCATGCTCGTAAACCGCATACTGCAAGAAGATCCGCACGCTGTTGAGCTTCAGCCGGGCCGCATAGCCCAACTCCCGATCGATCACATCCGGATCGTAGTCCATCCAGATCTGCACGTCGTTTCGGGCGTACGAGGGCACGTAATTGGCCCCGCGGATCCAAGAGAAGTCATCCGCCTCGGCGGCATAGAGGCTTCCGGCAAGAAGCAACACGAGCAGTTGACATACGGCAAAATGGTGCATGGGTCGTCCTCCTGAAGTTCAATGTAAAATGTAACACTTGCTGTTGCCCGTTTAGCGGTCGGGCTTGCCCGACGTTTTTTCTTTTTTCCGGCCGCACTCATACGCCAAAAAACGTCGGGCAAGCCCGACCGCTAAACGACGGACGCTAAACGGTGATGGTGATGGTTCCGTCATGGTCGATAATCAAACGATCCCCATCGCAAATCGTATCATATTCTTCACCCAATACAATAATCGGCATCGACTGCCCGTAGAGCTCGTCGGCGATGATCGCGCCTAGTGCGAGGATCGGGTCGGTCTTTCGGGTGATGATCGCCGCCGGGGCCGTGCCGCGTTTCAAGGCGTCCAGCAGTACGGCACTGCCCGTGCTGGAGCCTTTGCTATAGGGAAAGACCAACACGCGGCCTGCCGCCAACTCGCCATGCCGGTCGTGACGCCGATCGATCAGCCGGCCCGTCGCCGCATCGTAGCCGCCCCAAAAACTCAACGGCTTCTGCGACACTAGTGCCTCGCCACGGGCCGTGCCGGGAATCACCGCTCTGCCAGTTAGACGCTTTGCCATGGCAACTCCTCCCGACACACGCGTCCCTCGACGGCCGAACGGACACAATCGGCCATGCTGCCGAAGCTCACGTCGACGTTCAAGTCGCCCGGGGCGTAATAGGCACACTTGCCCGAGTCGGTCATGATGACCTTCGCCTCGGCCGGCACGATCGGGCAATGCAATACGCACGTGTCCCGCGAGATCTTCACGCCGAAACTTGCAAGTTTATCCAACAGTTCGGTCCGCTCTAACAGCGAATAGGATTGCTGCCCGGTGATGACGACAAACGCCACGTCCGGATGCAATGATTGTGGTTCTTGGGCTTCGAGCAGTTCGGCCAGCCTCCGGAACTCGGCGAACGAATAGTGAGGGCAACCCAACACGACCGCATCGAGTCGGTCGCCATCGGTGCCGGTCGACAGGTCGGCGTAGGAGTTACAAAGATCGTCGACCGAAATGTCCACGACCCGTTTCGGTTTGTCTCCTTGGAAAGCCGCTTCCGTAGTCGGTGCTTCCGGCGTCAGGCCTACGCCGTGGAACAAGGCCACGGCCCCGGACGACGCGGCCGCCGCGCCCAGCGCCTTGAGCTGATCGTCGGTGGCCCAGTCGGGTAGCCCTTCGATC
>CAYYOX010000243.1:0-4609 GCA_964473065.1 uncultured Planctomycetaceae bacterium
ACCCCAAAGCCACCCCCAAAGCCACCCGACCCCAAAGCCACCCCCAAAGCCACCCAAGCTTTGACCCCAAAAGCCGTTTTTAGCCGTCGCCGGCACGGCGGTGAGGGCTGGATTTCCAATCTCATCGCCGTGCCGGCGACAGCTAAACGTCTCACTGCCGTAGTGGCGGCTAAACGGTTGGGCGCTAGAATTGCACGTTGATCGTGTCGGTTTGGCCGGACTCGATTGCCGATATTTCCTTCATGCGCGGCGTGCCCGGCTCGCCGACGTGCAGGGTGTATGTGCCCGATTTGAAAACGGGTAGCCGACATGAGTCGCCGCGGATGCGTCGCGTGTAGACAACTTCGCCGTCGGACTCGTCGATTACTTGGACCACCGGGTTGGTTATGCCGGTGAACTTCAGCGTCGGCAAATAGGCGGCCGGCTGGCGGGCGTAGTTGTCCGTTTGTTGGATCACACGGGGCCAGCCGGGATACTGCTCGGCCGTCGGGTCCGTCGGATCGGCATGGCGGGGCCAGCACTCGACGGTCAGCGTGTGATCCTGCTTGTTCAGCCGCACAATGCCATAGCCGGGCATGCGGTCGTGCAGGGCGGCCGGTTCCTTGCCCGATTTGGGGCCGGGATTGGTCACGGCTCGGACCGTTACGCGATTGCCCAGCCCGTCGAAGAACTGACCCGTGTGCTCCGACGCACCCGGCTCGCGATTCATACCCGGCTCCTCCGGCCACCATGCCCGGGGATAGAAGTTGGCGATCGACGGTACGGCAAACGACCAGCCGGCGTCGTCGAACTCGTCGATCCCATGGTGGATCAGCGTGGCCAGATGCTGGTCGCCGGCGAGCATGAAGGCGAACCCGCGTCGCAACTCGTGCAGCGCCTTGTTGCGTCCGGTCTGGGGCCAACCGTTGGCGTCGTAGTCGACAAAATAGTGTTGTAGCCCTCCGCCATGGTGCGTCGACATGCAGCCGAAGATGGTCTGTGAGACGGCCACCTTCATGTCGACGCCGCGCCAATCGGCTGCCCAATGTTCGAGAAACTTCAACTGGCGCTGGCCCAACAGGACGGCGCCCGGCACATCGGCCGTTTTCGGATCGAAGCCGGGCGTGGTCACGTGGTCGGGACGCCCGGCCGTTTTCGGCACTAACCCGGCACAGCCCGACTTGAACTTGCGATCTTCCAGTATGGCAAAACTGATCCGCCCGTAGTTCATGCCAGTGTAATAGACGCCGATTCCCTGCTCGATGGGCGTGGGGTCGAACGGGTCGGGCAAGTGGCTGGTTTGCGTTCGATCGACCATTTTGACGAACTCGGCCGGATGCACGTAGCCGCCAAAATGGTCGCGACGCGTTTTTCGCCCGCCTTGGCCCCAGAGGTTGCCTTGGTAGACGTCGTGGTCGTCGGGAATACAAACGCAAGGGACATCCCGGGCCAAGTCGCCAAAAGCCCAGCACCAGAGATACCATTTGTAAAGGTAATCGAGCTTGATATGCCCGCGGTCCGGGTGCGTGGGGCTGCCCCCTTCATAGAGTTGATCGCCGGTGAAGAACATCACGTCGGGCCGGTGGGCCGCTACTCGGGAAGTCAGGTCGGCGTGCGGAAACCAAACGCCGCCGGGCGTCCAAGGGACCTTGGCGCGTTCCACGCTGCCGATCGTGTTGTGGTTGCCAGTGAACCCGGCCACGACGATCGACTGCTTATCGACCGGGTCGCGTCGAACGGTCCCTTCGTAAGTCGATTGCTCGTAGACGATCCGATAAGGCGTGTCTTTCGTCGAATCCCAGTTGGGCACGCGGAAGGGGATCGTGAAGCCGGGCGTGATCAGTCGTTGCTCGTCGACCGTGCGCCATTTGTCGCCGTCGCGAACTTGCAGTTGGGCCGTTTGCGTGTCGTTTTTACCCAAGGGCGCCATTTGGGCCGTCATTTTCAGCACGTTGTCGGAGAGCGTGTGTTGGGCACACAGTACGGGCCCGAAGCGGCGATCGGCGTGCGCCTCGACTTTCGAGCCGGAAACTTTCCACTCGCCGAACCGGCAGGAACCCTTCTTGCCGAGCGTGGCACACAGGGCCACGTTGCCGACGAGTCGTTCGGCGGGGATGTTTTCTAGGGTGACCCGGGCGAGTTGTTTTTCTGTTTGGGGGTCATTGGCGGTGAGGGTTAGCGTGTAGACGTTTTGTTGGGGGATGGCGGTTAGGCGTAGTTCGAGGGTTCCCTGCAAAGCCGCAAGCGGTTGGGAGGCCGCTTGCTGCTTTGCAGTCGAATTATCGAAGAATACGAGCCGCCGTTTCGCGTCGATCATGGCGATCAGCCCGCCGCCTTTGCCCGAACCATGGTGCACCAGGGCGGCCGCCCGATAGTCGAGCGCCGGTCCGGCCCCGATCAAGAACCCGGCCTCTGCGCCGCTGGTTTCCAACCGCACGCTCGTGTGCAACTCGCCAGGTCCCTTGCCCAAGCGGCGCGTCAACAAGTGTACGGTCCGCCTTGGCCTGGGACTGATGCACTCCAATTGCCCGTCGGCAATCCGCCAATCCTGCAAGCGGTTGGCCCAATAGTCTGGCCCGACCCAAGTGCGATCGATATCCTCGTTCCACGAGCTTTGGAAATCGGCTGCTGTGGCAACGGCTTGCGCTGAGAGTGATGCTATCGGCATATACAACATGGCGATGGCGAAACTCGTGGCGCAGCAGTGTCGAAGGTGATTCATGGTCCTGTCCTATTGTTACTGTGAGTGCGTGAGGATGTCCGGAAATAACGCAGGTCAGGGCTTGCCCTGACATTTGACCGGTTGCATGTCGTTAGTCCACTGCGTCAGGGCAAGCCCTGACCTACAGAATTCTGCAAACCATAAAAAAATGGTTCAAAAAAACCTGGCGGCCGCTCGTGATTTAAGCTGAGTTTGTTTGTCAACTTTTTTCTTCCGGTTTTTCCGGAGTTGAGTTCAAATTGGGCGAAGAGTGCGGCTTTTGCCGAGCGTTTTCCTCTGTGTCGCCACGCCGCGTGAATAGCCATAACTCATTATCCGAGGACCGTCGGCGGACCGCAAGTGTGGGCCGTGCTGGAAGTGTTGTGGGGTCTCGACAACTGCATTGCCAGCAGTTAGTCTGAATACATAGTTGGATACGCTACCCCACCTGTGTTAATTAGCCCGCCCCCCGGCCTTTAGTTGACGGCGGATGCGTCGACTCGGTAGATTGTTAAGTCAGGCCTGACCGAACACTCTGCGACCCAAGGCACATGGAGAGTCACAAGGAGAGCGCATGATTAGAAAAGAGTCCAGCGAGGGAATCGGTTATTCGGTCATGGGACTGAACGGGACGCGGCATATCCTGGCTGCTGCCGTGCCGCGACAAGGCGAGACCTTGCAGGAGCAGGCGCACGACGCGCTAAAGACGATCGAAGCGGTGATTGCCGAAGAGGGTACGCAAGGCTCGATCGTTCGCCAGGCCGTCTTCATGAAAGACATCAATCAGATCGAGGCCTGCCGGAAGATCATGAGCGATTTCTACGGCGACCAACTGCCGGCCACGATCTACATTCCCCAACCACCCTGCGAAGGCAAGTTGTTGGAAGTCGAGGCCCTGGGAGTCGGCGGCGTCGGCGAGGTCGAGATCCAACGCTATTCCGAGCGACTGGTGGTCAGCCGGCACGACGGCCTGTCCTGGATCCATCTGGCTAACGTCTATCCGAACGTCGAATCGCCGGCCGTATACGATCGCACGCTCGATATCCTTCAGCAAACGGCCGAAGGGTTGTCGGTCCGCGGTTTCAGTTACGAGCAGATCATCCGCACCTGGTTCTACCTGGGCGACATTGTTGGACCCGAGGGAGAGACGCAGCGCTACAAGGAATTGAATCGAGCACGCACCGACTTCTACGAGAACCTCGAGTTCGGCGGCAATCACCTTCCACCCGGAGTTCAGCGGCCCATCTATCCGGCCAGCACGGGCATCGGCGCCGAGGGCCACGACGTGGTCATGAGTTGCATGGCCCTGTCGACCTATCGCAGCGACGTCTCGCTCGTACCGCTGGAAAACCCGCTGCAAACTTCCGCCTTCGACTACGGCAAGAATTACAGCCCCGAGAGTCCCAAGTTCGCTCGGGCAATGGCCATCGTGACCGGCGATTGCGCCACCACGCTGGTTTCCGGTACGGCCAGTATCACCGAGTCGGAAACACAGTTTGTCGGCGATGTCCAAGGACAAACCGGCCAAACATTGGACAACATCGCGGCCCTGGTCGGCGAAGATAACCTGAAGCAACATGGTTTCCCCGGATTGGGCGCCACGCTCGATGATTTGGTGTTGGTGCGAGTCTACATCAAACATCAGGAAGACTACGCCGCCACCAAGGCCGTTTGCCAGGAGCGTCTGGGCGAAGTGCCCACCATTTACGCCATTGGCGACGTCTGCCGAGACGATCTGCTAGTCGAAATCGAAGGCATCACCTTCTCGCAACGCCAATAATACAAAGCCGCGACCGTTGGTCGCGCCGCGTAGCTGCACTCGCCAGAGTGCGGTAATCCTGCGTTGCCCGCGTTCTGGCGAACGCGGCTACTGGTAATTTCCCCTCGGCTCACGCAAACGTCTCGCCCGCGCCGGCGTCGTCCCAGGGC
>CAYYOX010000243.1:4619-9413 GCA_964473065.1 uncultured Planctomycetaceae bacterium
TCCCAGGGCTCAAGCGACAACGGATACTTGCCATACACGCGCAAGGCGTTGTGCATGGCCAGATAGTTACCCGGCTTGACCGCCGAGTGGATGCTGTTGCTCGAGGAGAGGATCAGTCCGCCGCCTTCACCCGCCTTGGCGATCACCTGCTTCGTCTCCTCGACCACTTGCTTCTCGGTTCCGAAGGTCAGCGTATGGGCACAGTCGACGTTGCCCTTCAGCGCGATCCGATCGCCGTACTTCTGCTTGAACTCGCCGATATCCAACCCGGCCAGCGGGTCGATCGGATCGAGAGCGTCGATGTCCGCCTCGAGGATCATGTCCAACAGCGGCAGGATGTTGCCGTCGGTGTGTTTGATCACCGGCAACCCGGCCTCGTGGAACCCGGCCACCACGCGCTTCAGTCCGGGGGCAAAGATCTCGCGAAATGTTTTCGGCGACATCAAGGGCCCTTCGGTCGAGGCGTAGTCGTCGCCGGTGAAGAGGAAATCGGCCCCGCATCGGGCAACCTCCTTAGCCATCTCGATGTTGACTTCCACGGACAGCTCGACCAACCCGCTGACCAATTCCGGATCGGCCGCCATGGCCATCAGGAAGTTTTCATAGCCCATCAGATTACGCGGAATCGAGAGCACGTCGTTTATGTGAACGCCGATGGCGAACTTACCCTTATAGAGCTTCACCAGCCGTTTCAGACTATCGTACCGGCCCGGCGCGTGCGGGTCGGGCACCTCGTAGTTGCGCAGATCGTCCATCGTGGCGATGGGGCCCTCGACCGGCACGTTGTGCTCTTCTCCCGACTCTTCGGCCACCACGCCCCATTCGTTGCGCCATCGCTTCGGGCCGATCTTCTCCTTCTTGAAGTCGGGACCAGTGAGCATCGCGTCGAGCCCCATCCGCACGGTGAACTCTTCCATCGAGCAGCCCGGGCAAATCGCATCGCGAACCCGATGATCGAAGATCCACTCGAAGTGGGGGATCCGATCCGGCTCTTCTCGCCGCAGTGCCCGCATCACACGCTCGGCCGACGTCATTTCACTCATCAAGAATCTCCTGGTCAGGGTCAGCAGCCCGGTAAAGAACAGTGTAGGAGGCGACTCCAGCCGACCGACGTAGAAATCGGCGACTGGAGTCGCCTCCTACAGTCACGCTCTCCGTAAATCGTTGTTTCTCAACGGTCCAATAGCCCGCCATCTTGACCGACTAGGCCGACTTCGTCAAGCGTCGCCGCCATTACGAGCACCCTCCCTTGGAGGGCAAGTGTCGATCGGGTATAAAGTTAGGTTCTATCAACAGCCACGCCGGATCGCCGTAATGGACCTGAATCTCGATAACAAAGTCGCGCTGGTGACCGGTGGGTCAAGCGGCCTGGGGAAAGCTATCTGCATTGCCTTGGCGGCCGAAGGTGCTCGGGTGGCGATCAACTACTATCGCGATCCGGATCGAGAGATTGATTTCTGCGACCAAGCTACCGAGTTGGCCCAGCGGATCAAGAGCGAGCACGGCGTGGACGCCCTGCCCGTGCCCGGCGACGTGGCCAAGGAGACCGACATCGAGCAGATGTTCCGGCTGAGTGAAACAACCCTCGGGCCGGTCGATATCCTGGTCAACAACGCGGGCGTCTGGCCGACCGGGCTGGTCAAGGACATTACCGAGGACGAGTGGAACCGAACCCAGCAGATCAACCTGACCGGTTCATTCATGACCTGTCGCGAGGCCGTTCGCCGATGGCTCGATACGAACACGACCGGGCGGATCGTCAACGTCACCTCCCAGGCCGCCTTTCGCGGTTCGACCACGGGCCATGCCCATTACGCGGCCTCGAAGGCCGGCCTGGTGGCCTTGACGGTCTCGCTGGCACGCGAAGTGGCCGCACAGGGAATCGCCGTGAACGCCGTAGCACCCGGCATGATGCGAACCGAAATGGCTCGCGAAACATTGGACACAAACGAAGAAGCCTACCTCCAACGCATCCCCGTACGCCGCATCGCCGATCCGGCCGAAGTGGCCGCCGTGGTCACGTTTTTGGCAAGTGACCGAGCCAGCTACATGACCGGCGCCACGGTCGATGCCACCGGCGGGATGTTGATGCGATAATTAACCACCTTCAATCAAGTGGCCGAATGCCCCAAGCCATCCAAGCCGTCGTCTACCACGCCCCCGGCGACATCCGGCTCGAATCGATCCCGATGCCTGATTGCGGCGCCGATGAACTTCGTGTGAAGGTCGACGCCTGCGCCGTCTGCGGCACCGACCTGAAGGCCTACTTGTACGGCAATCCCCGGCTGAAGGCCCCGATCGTCATGGGCCACGAGTTCACCGGACTGATCGAGACGGTCGGGGCGGAAGTCGAGGGTTTTGCGATCGGCGAGCGCATCGTGATGGCCACCTCGATCTCGTGCGGCGAGTGCTACTATTGCCGCCAAGGCTGGACCAATCTTTGCGTCGATCTGGCCCCCATGGGATTCACCTATCCCGGCGGCATGGCCGAGTATACAACGATCCCCGGTCGAGCACTAAAGAACGGGCACGTGATCAAAGTCCCCCAGAGCGTCAAGGCCGAGCACGCCGCCTTGGCCGAGCCGGTCAGTTGTGCGGTCAACGCAATGGAGAATTGCAACCTCAACCCGGGCGACACGGTGGTCGTCATCGGCGCCGGACCAATGGGCATTATCAACGCCTGCGTGGCCCGACAGGCGGGCGCGAAGAAGATCATCCTGGCCGAAATCAACGACGTACGCCTGCGCCAGGCCGAGGCGTTCGGCTTCGAGCGGCTGACCAACGCCACCGGCGAGCAACTCACGGAACTGGTCATGCAGGAGACCGACGGCCTCGGCGCCGACGTGGTCATCGTGGCGGCGCCGGCTGGGCCTCCGCAAGAACAGGCCCCGGCCATGACGCGAAAACGGGGCACCGTCTGCCTGTTCGCGTCCTTGCCGGCCGACAACAAGATGCTCTCGATCGACAGCCGAGCGATTCACTACGGCGAGCTGCGGGTAATAGGAACCAGCGACTCCACGCCCGAGCACGTTCGCCAGGCGGTCGAACTGATCGCCGACGGTTCCCTGCCGACCGACCAACTAGCCACCCACATCCTACCGCTCGGCGACATTTTCAAAGCCTACGACCTGATGCAAAGCGGCGAAGCGCTGCGAGTCATACTTAAACCATAGGAGACAACGTCTCAAGCTGACGAGAGGGTTCAGGGTTCAGCACTTGAATTCCACGTTTGCCCCGAAATCCTCAACCCTCAACCCTCAACCCTCAACCCTCAACAAACACTAACCCCTTTACAACCACACTCAGGAGCCCCATGCTTACCACACTCAAACAAGTCCTGGACCATGCCAGAGCAAACCACTATGCGGTCCCGGCGTTCGACGCGGTCGAAGACGTGATGATCCGCGCGATCCTGGAAACGGCCCAAGAGCTTCGCGCCCCCGTCATCTTGATGTACCTGCAGGTCGACTTGGAAAGCGGCGGCGGTAACGGCTGGGCCTACCAGGCCGGATTGGCCAAGGCCGTGGCCGACCACCACGACATTCCCGTCGTCTTGCATTTGGACCACGCCACGGAATTGGACACGATCCGCCGTGCGGTCGACGAGGGTTTTTCGTCGGTGATGATCGACGGTTCGAGCCTGCCCTTCGAGGAAAACGTACAACTGACCAAGGCGGCCGTAGACATTGCCGCGCCGCACGGCGTCAGCGTCGAGGCCGAGCTGGGCCACGTCGGCGGCATGGACCTGGAAGCCACCAACCGCCGCGAGTCCGTGCTGACCGAGCCGGACGAGGTCAAACAGTTCATCGAGCAGACCGGCGTGGATGCCTTGGCCATTTCGATCGGCACGGCCCACGGGGTCTACGACTCGCTGCCGAACCTGAACATCGAGCGACTCAAAGAGCTCAACGAAATCAGCGCCGTGCCGCTGGTCTTGCACGGCGGGTCCGGCACTCCCGACGATCAGATCCAAGAGTCGGTGCGCAACGGCATCTGCAAGCTGAACATCTACGCCGACGAACGCGTGGCCATGACCCGCGGCGTAAAACGAGCCGCCCAAACGGTCGTCCGCCCGGACTCCTTACCCCAGGAGATTTTCGGCCCGATCAAGGAAGAGCTCGCGGCCGTCGTCGCCGAGAAGACCAAGCTGTTGTTCGCCAATAATCAAGTTTGAATACGATACCGTGATTTTAGGAGTTCTCTGTTTAGCCACCGCGGCCACGCGGTGTTAGTCGGCTAGCACCGCGTAGCCGCGGTGGCTAAACGGGCTTTCGCTGAATCACAATATGTTACTTTACTTCGGAAACGCATCCCATGAAACTACTCGCCATCAGCGACACGTACATCCCGCACGAATTCATGGTCAACGGCTTCGCTACGTTGAAGCCGTTGGGCGTCGACATCGAGGTCCGCCGCTGGGAACATCCCACGCTGATCGACCTGCAGGAGGCCAACCTGGCCATCGAACAGGGCGGGCCCGAGGCTGTCGCGTTGCCGGCCGAGGTGACCGACAATGTGGCCGATGTCGATATCGTGTCGGTTCAGTTCACGCCGATCAGCCGCCAGTTCATCGAGGCGGCCGAGAACCTGAAGGTCATCGGCGTGCTTCGCGGCGGGGCCGAGAATATCGACGTCGAGTTCGCCACCAGCCGCGGGATCAGCGTGTTGAACACCCCCGGCCGCAACGCCCGGGCGGTGGCCGAGTGTTCCATGGGCATGATCCTCGCCGAGATCCGCAACATTGCCCGATCCCACGACCCGCTCAACCCCGGAGACTGGCGAAGCGCATATCCC
>CAYYOX010000244.1:0-9369 GCA_964473065.1 uncultured Planctomycetaceae bacterium
CCATGGCACCCGGCTAGCCACTAATCACTAATCAAGCTTTGACCCCAAAGTCGCCCAAAGTCGCCCCCCAAAGTCGCCCCAAAGTCGCCACCAAAGTCGCCCCCGGTCTAGCCACTAATCACTAATCAAGCTTTGACCCCAAAGTCGGCACCAAAGTCGGTTCCAAAGTCGGTTCAAAGTCGGACCCCAAAGTCGGACCGGGGGTTGCCGGGGGTTGTGTTGTTCTTGGCTTCCAAGCTCGGTCTAAGCAATAGCGGACTACTTTTGGACTACTTTTGCAATAGTGGTCGCTCAAGAAACGAAAAAGGACTCACGCCAATTGACGTAAGTCCTTATATCATAAGGTGCGGGAGAAAAGATTTGAACTTTCACCTCCCGAAGGAGACTAGGCCCTCAACCTAGCGCGTCTGCCAATTCCGCCACTCCCGCAAATGGATCTCTGCTTGCGATTGTACCCTACAGATACCGGCCGTCAAGGCTTGGTTCGCTTGATGACCAGGATTGTTTGGTCTTGTCGCTTGATTTCCGACGAATGGCCGTGGAGCACCTTTCGAGCCAGTTCCAGCAGTTGGTTTGCCGGGAGGTCGAGTTGACCGACGAGCGACTCGGCCAATGCCGCCTCACCCAGCGGTTTGCCGCCCGAATCGCGGGCGTCCATTACCCCCTCGGTGAAGATGATCAGGGCCTGACCGGGGGCCAGTTCGCAGCCGAAAGGTTCGTAGAGAGTTTCCGGGCTCTCTCCCAACGGTGGGGACGGTTGGCTTACCGATTCCCAGCCGTCTGCTCCGACCAGCACGGCGCCGAGTTGGCCGGCCGAGCCGTAGCTCACGCGCCCCGTAGCCGTCTCGATCATTCCGTAAAACATCGAGGCGTATTGGTCACCCGCCGAGCCGGTCCATAGCGTCAGGTTCAGCCGCTTCAGTGCCTGGTCGGCTTCACGGTGGTAGGGACCATGGGCTCGCAGCGCGGATTTCAACCCGGTGGCTGCCAGAGCTGCTTCCACCCCTCGGTCCATGGCATGGCCGACCGCAGTGGCTAGCAAACCGTCGGGCAGGCAGAACCAATCGTAGAAATCTCCGCCGACTACCTCGGCCTGATCGGTCCAGCCGGCCAATTCCCCGCCGTCCAACAGTGGCGAGATCGTCGGCAATTGATTCCGCTGTAGCCGTTCGGCCGCGCCGATTTGCTGTTTCATCCGGGCCGCATCGATTCCCTCGCTCAACAACATCTCTCGCTCGAGGTCGGCAGCCAATCGGCCTGCAACCACTTCGAGGATGTTCGTCTGTTGATCGTCAAGATCACACTTCTCGTTAGCATAGACCCAAAACGTGCCCAGCAGTACGGTCGGCGTCGAGACCGGCACGCATACGGCCGTGGGGAAATCCTCCGGCGGTTTCCAGTAGGGCATCGTCTCGGGGTCGTTCAGGACGACCACGTGGCCAAGCATTGCTTCCAATTCGGCGATGGCGCCGCGCAACGGTCGGGCCGGCGCCGCAAGACGGTCGAACGGAAGTCCCCAACTCGAACGGAGCTTCAGTTCGGTCGTTGCTTCATCCAACAAGTAGAGGGCCGCCGCCTGGCATCCGACTGCCTCGGCGCCCGCTTTGAGGACGCCCTCCAGTCGCTCGGCCAGATGTTGCTCTTCATCGGCATGCGGAATCAACGGCACGCCGGCCGCCAACTCGGCTTCACGTTTCCAAAGAAGATTACGAGTCCCGGCCATCTCGCCCAGCATGCCGCCAAGGGCCGTTGCCAAGGCCTTGGCAGAAGCCGGTTCAACTGGCGGTCTCGTCGGCTTGGGTGAAGTAACCGGCTCGAGCCTGAGGTGTCCCAGAGCGACTCCATCGCCCGGGCTGACCGGGGCGGACCACTGCAGGTCGTCCGGTTGGTTTGTCGGGTTGGGCCCCACATATTGCAGTGACCAGCCGGTCGCTTGCCGAAATGTTTTGAGGATGCCCGGGAGACTTTCGAAGGTGTCGATTTGCGGCGGAATGACTTCGGCAGGTCGCTCGGTGTAGAGCTTCAGATGCTTCCGCTTCTTGGGTGTGCTGGGTTTGGCCACGGTCTTCTCGATGTTCTCGGGGGGGGCTGTAATAATGAAACTGCAACAACCCTTCCGTGGCCGGCAGCAGCGTCGTGTTGCGGAATCCCGGGAGAATCGTCAGAACCCGAAATCGAGGCCGGCCTGCCCCTCGGTTTACCCGCATTACACAAACTACGCATACTACGTGACCGGTATAGATTAACATCGGACGATTCCCTTCGGGACGTGAGGCCGATTGCCCAACTCGCAGTTGGTGACTACCGGTCGAACAGACTGTCGTAGCTACGTTCGCCAGAACGTGGTCGTATACCCAACACGGGCGAAGCATGCCTGTTCTGTAGGAGGCGACTCCAGTCGCCGATTTCCCCGTATGTCTAGACGACTGATCACTTTACGCGAAATCGGCGACTGGAGTCGCCTCCTACAAAAACCTCAGTTCTTGGCCGTGTGGAGTATAACCATCGGGCGCGTTCCACGTTCTGGCGAACGTAGTTACAAACCCATGAATGACCACCGTTAACACCGCGTGGACGCGGCGGCTAAACGGGTTTCCCTATTGCTGTTGGTATTCTCTAAGCAATCGGTGAATTCGGTTGGCCTGATCGCTGTCCTCGGGAACCAAATCGAGTGCGGCGCGGAACTGTTCCATGGCCTCTTCGGGCCGGTCTAATTTCTCGATCAGTATCACGCCTAGATTGATGCGTGCGCCGGTATGGTTTGGGGCGTATTGTATGGCTTTGCGGAAATGCTCGGCGGCTCGGTCGAAGTCGCCCTGGGTCGTCAGCACGATGCCCAGATTGTAATGGGCCGAGGGGAACTTTGGCCGAATCTTCAGGACCGCGTGGTAATGGTACTTGGCCTCGTCCGGCTTACCCAATGCCCGCAAGGCCGCTCCCAGGTTGATGTGTGCGCCCACGTGATCCGGCGATACGTTCAATACGTGGCGATAGTGCTCCACCCCGGTGGCGATTCGGCCGCGCTCGACCAGCAAGCCGGCCAAGGCGAGATGGGCCTTGATGTGGTCCGGCTCCAATTCCAAGGCCCGGCCGAACTGCTCTTCGGCCTGACGAGTCTTCCCGGCCTCGGCCAGGGCGCTACCCAGTTGGCACAGGACTGGGGCACTGTGCGGCAACGCTTGGGTCGTTTCGCGCAAGGCGGCAATCGCCTCGTCATACAGCCTCAACGCCCCCAAGGAAGCCGCCAAACTCAGATGGGATTCGAGATGTTTTGGGTGACTCTTCAGCACGCGGCGATATCGGGTGATCGCCTCGTCGTGTTTTCCTTGCAGAGCCAAGAGGTGGCCCCGATTGTGTCCGGCCGTTGCACTTTGCGGATTTTGGTGCAGCGTGTAAGCCAACAGGGTATCGTTGTCCTGCCATTGCGATGCCTGACGGAAACTCAGCACGCCCAACAGGATAAGGATCGCGCCGGTTGCAGCCCATGCCCAGCGGCTGCGGTGTCGAGCCAGAAACCAACTCAGCGCCAAGGCGGGTCCCAGCAGGGCCAGGTAAAGATAACGGTCGGCGACGGTAGAGATTCGTTGAAATGCAAACGGCACGAATCCCAGAACCGGCACGAGCCAGGCCACGAAGATCCCGGCCGCAGTCAGCCACGTGCGTCGGCCCGGCAAGCAGGCCAAAAGGATCGCGACCGTCGCGGGTATCAACCAGATCGCGTAGACCCAACTGTACTCTAGGACCCATTGTGGCGTGCGGCCGTAGTCCGGACTGAGATTCAGCGGCAGCAGTAGTTTTGCCAGATAGAAGGCCAAGGCGTCACCGGCCACCAGCGGCCGTGCCCACAGCGGCGCGACGAACGCCAGTTGCTCATCCGGTTGCAGCGACTTGGTCAACACGACCCAAGCGGCAGCGATCGCCAACCAAAGGGCCAGCCCGGCAGCGGCTCGACGCCACGGCTGCCGCAATAGACCTAATATCAAGACGCCAATCACCAGCGGCACGGCCACGGCCGCCGGCTTGCAGAGCAAGGCCGATAGGAAAGCCACCGTGGCAGCAACGTAAAAGAATACGGCAGATCGACTCGATGAAGTGTCGCCGTGGGCCAGATAGCACCAGATGGCCGTCAGCGAGAAGAGGCCGCATAGCAACCCTCGCGTCTCGGAGATCCAGGCCACCGATTCGACCTGCATCGGATGCAGCGCGAACAGCAGAGCCCCGGCACATGCGGCCAGATCGTCCCGCACGATCCGCCGCAGGATGACGAAAACCAGCAGCACACAGCCCAGATGCAAAGCCAAATTGCCGAGATGGAAGACCGTCGAGTTGGGGATCGTACGGAAGTCGTCGGCGACCGGCTGCCGGTCGATCGTGGCTTCGGCGGCGAATACCGTGTAGCTCAACGGAATGTAGAGTCCCCAGTAGGGCTCCTGCCAGAACCGTTTCACACCGTGCCAGGTAACCGGGTTGAGGTGGGGATTCTCGACAACGTGTTTGTCGTCGTCCCAAATCAGGAATTCATGCCCACCGACTTGGCCAAAAACAACCACCACGGCCCACAGGAGAATCAGCGTGGCCGCTAACGTGTGCCAGGTTGTTGTTTTGTGCAATTCGTCCATCGTAGAATGGTCCAGGCCGGGTCGAAGCGGGTCGAAGGGTTCCGCCGCTAGTTATCGTAACGGTCGGCGGTGGCGTTGACAATCAGGGTCGGGATGGATAGGCTGTTGGGGGAGGAATGACCAATGTTCAATGACCAATGACCAATGACCAATGTTCTTTGCCTATTTGGTCATTGAACATTGGTCATTGGCCATTCTCTCTTTCCGATCAATCCGTCCAGCCATCTCAAAATGACTCGTCCACGCCAGCACCTTCAGACCGGCATTGTCATCGGGGCTATGGCCTTGGCGGCCGGGCTTGCGCTGATCGGGTTGACCAACCACCTGTTTTGGGACGACGAGGCCAATACGGCCATTTTCGCCCGAAATCTGGTGAGGACCGGGCGGTTGACCGCTTGGGACGGCACGAATCTGGTCGGCTATGCCCAAGGCGGATCGCTGGGTGAAGATCTCGGCCGCGAGCTTCGAGTTCCCGCCTTGCCGGCCTATGTTGCCGCCTTGAGCTTCTTCGTTTTTGGCGAAACCACTTGGGCCGGCCGGTTTGTGTTTGTCGTGTTGGGCCTGATCACGATCGGCATGGCGGGCGTCTGGGGACGTCGTTACTTGGGCCGGCGTTTTGCCTGGGCCATACCGCCGCTGATTCTGGCGCTTAGCCCGGCCTATCTGTTGTATATACGCAACTGCCGCTACTATTCGCTGGGCGTGCTGTTGTCGGTATTGGTGTGGATTGTTTGGACGCCCGGCACGCGAGGCCGCCGAGAAGACGTTCGGACGCCGAAGTTCGTGCTGCGCTGTATTATGGCCGTGGTTTTCGTCTGGGCGTTGATCTCCACGCATTACTTGAACGCCGCGGCCGTGCTGGTTGGTTTGCCGTTGTTCTTCCTGATCAGGCGATTTCGCAGTCCCAAGCAGTACGTCCTCTTGGGCGTGATCTATGGGACGGCCATGGTGTATGGCGTGTGGCTGCTCGTGACGGCCAACCCGTTCGCCGCCGATTACGAGGGAGCGGAACGGACCATGCTCACCGCCGGTGAACTCTGGACCCGTTACTACACGAACTTCTGGTGGTTCCTGCGCGACGTGGGCACGCACGAGTTCTTCCCCTGGCTATTGGCGCCCGTTCTGTTGTTGCCGTGGTTGTCGCGCCGATTGCGGCGATTGCGTCCGCTTGCCCGACGCGGTTGGGTCCTGGTCGCCCTGGTAGTTCTTTATGCCATGCTGGCCGCCGTGTTGACGCCGCTGGACATGGGCAAGGGCCCCACGGCCGAGATCCGCTATGTCGTACCCGTGCTGGCCATCGGTAGTGTTGTCGGCGGTTTAGGGGTCTGGATCCTCTGGCAACTTGCCCGACCGGTCGGACTCGTGGCTCTGCTGCTTCTGGTGGGAACAAACTTCCTTTACCCGGGCTTCGGGGCCACGCGATTCGACGGCACGCGGTTGTTCTGGCCGCCGACATGGTATCGATACTCGCAGGAAGCCTTGTCTGACTACCAGACCGGCGTGGAAGCGATGGTGGAGGTGCTGGATCGGCTTCCCGACGGCACAACGGTTCGCGTGTTCCCGGGACACATGGCCTATCCGGCCATGTTCTACGTGCCGAAGCTGCACTACTGCGACCAGTTGACCACCTCGAAAAAGATCGCCGAGCATCTCAAGCCGTTGCCCGATTATCTGTTCGTTCAGCGAGCCAAGCCCGACGTGTGGTTGATCCCCTCACCCTATGTGCACCAACAACTCACGGAGTTGCAGGACCAAATCGCTTTGGACCCGGACCATCCGGGCGGTTCCTATGGGGTCAGCAGCGCGTTGCCGGCCTATTGGCAATTCACCTCGAAGCCGGAGATCCCGTTCCACGCGTTTTTGCCGGTGCCGGAAGACTGGACTCGGTATCCACCGATGGCGGTGCTTGTGCGGCAGGGTTCTTCGACGGAGGGACACCGGGCCGTGTCGGCCGACTCGACCGATGCTGAGGCGATCTATCGTCTCGGGTTGACGTTGTACGACGCTCGCAAGTTGGAAGCGGCCGTCGCGCGTTTCGAGAGCGTCCTACAAGTTGACCCCGAGCACGTGGGGGCCCATTTTCAACTGGGTACGCTGCGGATGCAACAAGCGGAAATGCGGCAAGTGGAACTGAAGGCAAGAGAAATCGACGTCGGCGCCCTGGCCCCGGTGATCAAACATCTCCAAACGGCAATCCGCTTGGATCCGCGCCATTGGCCGGCCCACGTGAACTTGGGGAAAGCCCTGCTGCGACTGGGACGCATCGATCAGGCCCGCGAAATGTACGACACGGCCCTGCAAATCAAACCCGACTTGCCGATCGCCCACTACAATCTGGGGAACATCGCCTTGCGTTCCGGCGGCAGGGAGGTCGAAGCGATCGTCCACTATCGCAACGCCTTGCGGGCGGATCCTAAGTACGCGGCCGCCCATGTCAACTGGGGAATTGTGCTGCTTCGCCAGGGCAAAACCGACGAAGCGATCGACCACTTTCGCTCGGCGTTGACGCTCTCGCCCACCTTGATCCAAGCCCACGTCAACCTGGGTATCGCTCTGAAGGCTCGCGGAGATTTCGACGAAGCCCGAGCCAGCCTCCAAGCCGCGGCCGTGCTGGTTCCGACCGATTCCCCGCTGGGTGAGCAGATTCGCGAACTGCGAGAAAGCATCGAAGCCGACAAGTAACTCGCCCGGCGGTGAATCACTTCTTCTCGTCCGGTTTGGCTTTCACTTCCTCGGGTTTCAGTTTCCGCAGCCGAATGTTGCGAACGGCGCCGGTCGTGCACCAGGCGGATATACCCAACGGCTTGCACAATTCGACCTCGAATCGGGTGCCGAACTTGTGGCCTTTTCGCTCCTGGTCGACCACCTGCTCATCGCCGATCCAGGCTTGAATCTTGGCGTCGCTCACGCGGATTCGGAACTTGTACCACTTGCCCTTGTCGAAACTGTGGAACGACGTGGTGAAATTGTCGGAAGCATCGTAGAAATCGACGTTCGACAATCCGACCACCGTGCCGCCCCAGCCGCCGGAGACCAGCGTGCAGCACTCCTTGCCCACGGGAAAGGTCGCGGCACAGAAGAAATCCACGCCGTCGACCCGCTTGCCCTCGAACTGCAACTCGAAGTTGTTCCGCGGAACCGCATCTTTATCCTTCAACGTGATGCCGGTCATCATGGCACCCATCTCCATGACGATCACCCCGTCCTTGACGCTTACCTCGCCCTCGCCGCCGAACTGGGGCACTTTCCAACCGCTCAGCGTCTTGCCGTCGAAGAGATTTTTCCATGCGTAAGGATCGGGCTTTTTCTTCTTGGCCGGTTCCTCGGCCATGCCGGGGTGAATTGCCGCAAGCAAGAGGGCCGTCGTCAGAAGGAATCGCGGGATGGACATGTTATTGTCTCCTGTGTTGGTCAACCGTTTTCACCTGCCGTTTAGTTCCACCGTTTGGTTCCACCGTTTGGTTCCACCGTTTAGCGGTCGGGCTTGCCCGACGTTTTTCCTTGGAAGTTGCCGTTCGCCTCCGCCAAAAAACGTCGGGCAAGCCCGACCGCTAAACGACAAAACGCTAAACGCTAAACGACAAAACGCTAAACGATCCTTCGTCAATTCTCTATCATCGCAGCCTTGGGCAGATCTTTCCAGCGGTTTGACTGGTGGATTTCCACTTTCTGCTGTGGTAGGCGGACGATCAGTGCGGCCGCCTTGGGGGTCTCGTCGATCAGTTTCAGGCCCTTTTCCGGCCCCAACACGCTGACGGCCGAGGCCAAGGCGTCGGCGGCCATGCCGGTCGAGGCGACAATCGTCACGCTGCTGTGGTCGGTCAGCCCGATGCCCGTTCGCGGGTCGACTATGTGAGAATACCGTTTCCCGTCGATCTCGACATACTGCCAAGCATCGCCCGAGGTAGCCACCGCCACGTTGGCCAGGACCAAAATGCAGTGGGGCGGCGTGTCTACCTTCAACCGTGCCACGCCGATCCGCCAGCCATTTTTCCCCGGCGGGGGATCGCCGAGGACCATGTCCCCGCCGGCGTCGATCAAAGCACGATTTATTCCGTGTTTTTTTAGCACCCCCAATGCTTCGTCTATTGCATACCCCTTGGCAATCCCCCCCAGGTCCAACCGCATCCCCGGCCGGAGCAATTCGACCGACTGCGAGTCTTTATCCAATCGTAATAAATCGTAGCCCACCAAGGCTTTGGCGGTCTTCAGACGCTCAGATACCGGAAGCTGCTCGCGACGCCGAGCCCTGCGCCACAGTCGAACAACGGGCCCAACGGTCACGTCAAACGCCCCGTCCGAACGGCTCGACAGTTTCTGGGAGTGGACCAGTACCCTCCACAAGTCGACGCTGACGGGCACCCCCATGCCTCGGATTGCCGTCTCGCTGAGCCGTCGTAGTTCACTATCCGGGTCGTAATCGCTCAGAACGGAGTTGAGCCGATGGATTCTCGCGAAGGCGGCTTCGGCAGCAGCCGTTGCAGCGGATTCATCTGTCGCATATAATAGGATCTTCACTGGTACGGCCATTTCCTCCCGAGTGAACTCGAATCGTTGCAGATTCGATGTCTCGGCGTGGGCGGCCGCTACCCCCACCGCGAACAACCACGCAAGAACCAGCCTTCCCATTTTTGGGCAGGTCCCTCCGGATCGGTTTGTCGGCGTGAGTCTGTGAATTGTTTCTTTTTCCCGAACGTGAAAGGTTGTGTGTCTGAATGAACAGAGTAACGAGTCGACCTAGGGTTGTGCA
>CAYYOX010000245.1:0-6857 GCA_964473065.1 uncultured Planctomycetaceae bacterium
CGTCGCCGGCACGGCGATGAGACGTTTAGCCGTCGCCGGCACGGCGATGAGATTGAACGTTTGGCCCACACCGCCGTGCCGGCGGCTAAGCGACTGAACTCCGAAATCGGGAAGTAATCCCCTTACAAATTCTGAGCAGCAATCGTCAGGTCAAGGCCTGACCTACTATTTATCAAGACTTCGGGGCAACAATGAGCCGAGCGTCTCAGCCGAACGGCGTAGCGACGGCGGTCCTAACCGAACAGAGCATCCGCGGACCTTGGGCTCGCGGGGCCAATTGGGTGGTGGGACTGGTGGCGGCTGCGCTGTTGGGGATCTCGGTCGGTGGATATCTGTTTCACCGCGATCAACTCAACGAGATCGCGGCCGGGCACATGCGATTGCAATTCTCCGGCCCGGCCGAGTTGCAGCCCGGAATGGCCGCCAACTATGACATCAGTACAACCACCGTCACCGGCCAACCCGTGGTCGTGCCGGTCGAAGTTACCCTAAGCACGCCGCAAGGTGAAACGCTCTTCAGCCACAACGAAACGACCGACGAGCACGGGCGACTGAGCGTGAGCGTCGCGACCGACAAGCCGTTGCCGCCACGGGTCGTCTTGAAACTCACGGCCGAGAGAGAGAAGACCGGCCAACGCGAAGAGGTCGAGAGTACGCTGGTGGTTCAATCGCCCCGATACCGGGCCGATTTGACCCTGGATAAGTCGGTCTGCCGGCCGGGAGAGACGATCCGTTATCGGGCGGTCATCCGGCGACCGTTAGGCGGACCGGCCGATCGCGAACTGCCCGTGGAGTTCGTGATTCTCGACCCGGCCGGCCAAGAGGTCCCCGGTTCGCAGCGGAAAGGATTGACCCAGCGCGGGGTCGGCAGCGGCGTCTTCGAGATCCCCGACGATCTGCCGGGCGGAAAGTACTTGCTGAAGGTTACCGGTCCCGATCCGTCGTTTTCGACCGCCCGGCAGCACTTTTTGATTCGTCGCGGTCGGTTGCCGCATCTTGTGAAGCGGCTCGTATTCTCCCGGGCCAGCTATGCGCCGGGCGATCGGGTCGAGGCCGAGTTGCTGGTCCGACGCGTCGAAGGCAAACCGGCGGCCGGCGCCCGACTCGAGGTGTCGGCGGTGGTCGACGGCCGGACCGTTTTCCAACAGTCCACCCAGGCCGACGCTGCCGGTGCACTGCCGATTCGCTTCGACTTACCCGAGGATGTCGTACAGGGTAGCGGCCGACTGCAAGTCATGATCGACGACGGGGCCTATCGAGAAACGATCGCCGAGCGGATTCCCATCAACCTGGGTCAACTCGATGTCGCGTTTTATCCCGAGGGCGGGCATCTGGTCGCGGGACTTCGCAATCGGGTCTATTTCGTGGCGACCGATCCGAAAGGCCGACCCGTCCACGTCGAAGGCACCGTGGTCGATCTTGACGGCAGCGACATCGCAAGCGTGCAGACCGAGCATCAAGGCATGGGTGTTTTCGGGTTCACCGTGCGCCGCGGCCAACGATATCGACTGCATATCACCTCGCCGGCCGGCACGACCGTGCAACCCGAGCTACCGCAAGTCGTCGCCGACAGGCAAGCCGTGCTCAGTGTCGACAGCGGAGTCTTTTCGTCGGACGAGCCGTTGCAAGTGATCGTTCGAGCGGGCAAGAGCAAAATCCCGTTGTTGATCTCGGCCCAATGTCGCGGCGTCCCGGTCGGCCGACAGATGCTAGTCACCAAAGTTAAGCAGGGCAGCGAACAGAGGACGCACGAGGTAACCGTCCCGCTGGATCGATACGCGGGCGGCGTGATTCAACTCTCGATGTTCGACTACCGCAGCAGCCCGCCGAAGCTGGTGGCCCAGCGCCTGGTCTACCGAGAGCCGGAGCATCGGCTGGCCGTTCGCTTTGAGCAGTCGGCAGCCGACCGATCGCCCGGCGCGCCGGTCGAGTTGCAGTTGCAGATCACCGACGAGCAGGACAAGCCGGTTCGGGCCGATCTGGGAGTCTCCGTCGTCGATGCCGCCTTGCCGGACATGCCCGAGTTGCTCGCCCCGACAGCCGACGATCCGCAGGCGCAAGAGGTGCTGGATCTGCGGCTGGGTACGTCGGATGACGACGACCTCGGCTCGGACGAGCCGCCGATTATGTTCGACAACCTGACGCAACTTCGCGAGAAGTACGAAGACGGCTTGAGGGCCTATCGGGCAGGCCGGTCCAAAGCGCTCGATACGCTGACCACGTTGAGTTTCTTCGGCGGGCTGGGGTTGATGTTGCTGGTCGCCATGCTGGGCTTGTTGAAGATCGTCTCGGGCATTCACCTCTGGTTGCCGGCCATCGGCGTGACCGCCTGCTGCCTGGTGATCGGCACCATGCTGATGGATCCGGGCCGATTGAACCCCGGCGTAAACGGCCATGTCCCGTTCGCCTCGTTCTCCCCGGAAGCCGACGTGCCCGACGAACCGGCCAAGCCGGAAGAACAACCTTCGACCCCACGGCAACCGCTGCCGGTCGTCGATCACATCCACACCCATCGGGCCGGGGCTTCCGGCGTGCGGCGTGATTTCTCGGCCTCGTTGTTTTGGCAGCCGCTGCTGGCTACCGACGACGACGGCCACGCGCTGCTGCAATGGGATAGGTCCGACGCGATCGGCTCGTTGCGCCTGCAAGTGGACGCCCGTGGCGGCAACCGCATGGGTCGGGGACGTTGGCAATCGACTTCGCGCATCCCGTTCTACATCGAACCGACGCTGCCTTGGGAAGTTGCCCCCGGCGATCGGATCGAGTTGCCGCTGGCCGTGATCAACAACACGTCTGAAGAACGATCGGTCCAGTTGAGCGTCGACCATGGCGAAGCGCTCAGCTCGGACGACCCGGCCCCGCGCCAATTGAAATTGGGCCCCATGCGGCGCGGTCGTGAGTATTTCACGTTGCGGGCGTCCGGCCAGCCGGGCTCGTACGACGTAACCTTCCGGGCCACCGCAGGCGACCTTTCCGACGGCGTTGCGAAAACGCTTGTGATTGCGAGGCCGGATTCGGTTCCGGCGGCCAGCGAGAATTGCCCGCTGAAGCTCTCGACCCGACTGGAGAAGACCCAGGTCACGTTGGGCGAAACGGTAACGCTGATCGCCGAGTTGACCAATACGGCCGACGAAGCGTCGGGACCGGTGGCGGCCATCGTGGGCGTGCCGGCCGGATTGTTGCTGCCGCCGGGCCAACTCGACCGACTACAGCCGGACGCGGGGGTAGATTACTACGAAACGCGAGCCCGAGAGGTGATTTGCCACTGGCATTCTTTGCCGGCCAAGGCCACCGTGACGATCCGGCTCGATCTGGTCGCCACGATCCCGGGCCAGTATCGCGGGCCCACTTCGCGGACCTACCGCCTGGAGACACCGAAAGAGTTGCAACGGGCCGAGCCACTGCAGGTAGAAATTACCCGGCCGTAGCACACTCATGAATAACCCGAGTTGTGCCGCCTTTTGAGCCACACGCTATGACGCCTCTTCCAGCTTGCGGCGGTAGTCGTCCCGCTCGCGGCGGGTCGCTTCGAGGTCGAATGCCAGGTACTTCATGTCCAGCCGAAGCTGGCTCAGAGCGTCCTGCACCAACGAGAGGATTCGGCGGCGACGCTTGGTGCTCTCGACCACACGGTCCAGAATCGGGTCGACATCCTGGCGGACTTCCGCCGGAAGTTGATCGATGGCGGTCTTCAGGTCGGCGATTTCTCGGGGAACTTCGTCCTGGCTGTTCTTGATAACGCGTGTCGACTTGCTCATTGGTATCTCCTCATGGGTGCTGAACACGTCTTGAAAAAGCATTCCCCGTGCCAGGATGGGACGGTTGGAGGTAGAATCGTGTAAGTCGTTGGCTTGCAACATGTTACAAATTCACGTCTCGGGCGGCCCCCGATCGGCCCTGTGCGAAAAAGCGTCGTTTGATCTGGATACGTTTCGCAAATCCTGATACAAGACCACGTTACGTCAAAGTTGCTCCCAGTCACACGATGTTGCTTTTCGGCCACATGGCGTCCGAGCGTTGTTTCCTGCCTGCCGTGTTTGCCCTTGCCTCGGTGTTTGCCCTGGTGAGTTTGCCGCTTCATGCCCTGGGCCAATCCGCTTGGCACGAGCCATTCGAGGGCCCGGAGACCTCCTGGCGCGATTCGGGCGGTAACGCTCAGTATGGCATTTCCGGACACATTCGTCAGCAGGGCCAGGCCCGCTCGGGCGACGGTTGCGAACGGCTGAAGGTCACCGGGACCGCCGGCACCTACGTCCATGTCAGCCACGATGTGGGGCGACCCTGGGTCATCGAGGAGCTTTCCCCTAGCGTCTGGGTCAAATCCGATCGGGCCGGCCTGCAGCTTGTCTCGCGGGTGGCCCTTCCCCGTACCGAAGATCCACGGACCGGCCGACCGGTTACCGCGTTGGTCTATGGCCCAAGTTACACCGACGTGGGACGCTGGCAACGTCTGACGATGACCGACCTGCCGCGGCTCTTGGCCCGCCAGATCCGCATCCTTCGAGCCGAGCTACGCTCCAACGTCGACTCGCGGGAGGCTTATCTCGATGCGGTCCTTCTGAACGTCTACGGCGGACCGGGGACAACCAACGTCTGGATCGACGACCTGGAAGTGGCCGGCTACGTGGCCTCTTCCGCCGTGGCACGGGCACAAGGCAACATGAGCCACCCCGGAGCCGGATCAACCGTGCCGGCCGAAACCGATCGCCCGAGGCTACAATTGGCCGGATCGATCTTGCAAGTCGACGGGCAACCGCTGTTTGCCCGAGCCATCCAATATCGGGGTGAACCGCTGGAGTTCTTGCGGCAGTTGGGATTCAACACGGTTTGGCTCGATCGCTCCGCGTCGGCCGAATTGCTCAGCGAGGCGGCCCGACTGGGAATGTGGTTGGTCTGTCCGCCCCCGTCTCCTGCACCCGCCGAGATTGGGCCCGAGTACGACCGGGTCCTGGCGTGGGACCTTGGCCGGCAACTTGCGGCCGAGCAACTCGATCAGACTCGCGCATGGGCCAAGCAGATCCGACTGGCCGAAGGTCGCCGCTGGCGCCCGTTGATCTGTCAGCCCGAAAGCCAACTGATGTCCTACAGCCGGCACGTCGACCTGATGTTGATCGGACGTCGGCCGCTAGGGACCAGCCTGGAATTGGCCGACTACGCCACTTGGCTGCGACGTCGACCGCTGCTGGCCCGATCGAGTACGCTTATCTGGAACACGATCCAAACGCAACCGTCGGCCGCCTTGCGCGAGCAACTGACGACGATCGAGCCGGAATTCGCGGCGCCGTTGACCGTGCCTAGCGAACAGATTCGCCTGTTGACCTACCTGTCCCTCAGCTCGGGATGTCGGGGGTTGTTGTTCGAGTCGCAAACGCCGCTCACTGCCGATGATCCGGACACCCGACAACGGGCCATGACTTTGGAACTGCTCAACCTGGAGTTGCGCCCGATCGAACCGTGGCTTGCCGGCGGGACGCTGGTGACTCAGGTTAAGGGAAACCGGCCCGAGGTAACCGGCGCCGTGTTGCGTAGCCAGCGATCGCGTCTGCTGTTGGCCTTCTGGACCGACCAAGGCGCTCAGTACACGCCCGGGCAGGCGGCCGGAAATCGTATCTCGCTGGTCGTGCCGGGCGTGCCCGTGGACCAACGAGCCTATGGCCTAAGCCCCGGCGCGTTGCAGCCGCTCTGGCCGAAGCGTGTGACCGGGGGTAGCCGCGTGATGTTCGACGAGTTCGGTCTGACCGGTCAGGTGGTGTTCTCGCAGGATCCGCTGGCCATCAGCCACCTGACGGCCCGAGCCGCACAGATCGCCCCGCGAGCGGCCCAGCTTCAACGCGACTTGGCCGCCGCAAAACTCCATCGGGTCCAGCAGATCGCCGGGCAGTGCGGTCCGCGCGTCTCGCAGATTTCCCAGGCGCCGGGGTGGATGGACGCGGCCCGAAAATCTATGCAGCATTGCGACGGCCAATTGGCGGCCCATCAGTATCGGGGCGTTTACCTTTACGCCCAGCGGACCATGCGATCGTTGCGATTGCTGGAGCGAGCGTTTTGGGAGGCGTCGGTCGAAGGCCTCTCTTCGCCGGTCAGTAGTCCGGCCTCGCAGGGGTTCGACACCTTGCCGTGGCACGCACGTCTGATGGATCGGATCGCCCGCTCACAATTCGGCGCCGCGCTGCTGCCCGGCGGTGACTTCGAGGACCTGCACGTGATGCAGTCGACCGGCTGGAACCACTTCCGACACGAAGTCGCCGGGTTGCAAACCACGGCCGATCTGGTTCCCGAGGCGGCCTACTCCGGCCGAACCGGCTTGCGGCTGACCGTCTCGCCCGCCGATCCCGAGAACCCGCCGGCCATGGTCGAGACGCCGCCCGTCTGGATCACCAGCCCGCCCGTGGCGGTCGAAGCCGGGCAGCTCGTTTGTATTCACGGTTGGGTGCAAATCCCGGGCGCGATTCTCGGCAGCGTCGACGGGCTGATGGTGGTCGACTCGCTCACCGGCGAAGCCCTGGCCGAACGCATCGGAAAAACCGAGGGCTGGAAACAGTTCGTCCTCTACCGTGCCGTGCCGCGCTCCGGACAAATGACCGTCACGCTCGCCCTGACCGGCCTAGGCGAAGCCCGCATCGACGACGTAACAATCCAACCGCTCAACCACGCCACGGCCGATAGAATCACACGCCTGCAATAGACGAGATTATTCAAGGACCGCTCGTAATGACCGCAAGCCAGAAAAGGTGGCAGCCACCAAATTTGGCGAAAGTAGGCAGTCTAGGCACAAGTCAGGGAGCGTAGCAACGAACGACAGACCCCCTATGCGACTCAGTTTACCTGGATTTGGTGGCTGCCACCTTTTCTGGCCT
>CAYYOX010000245.1:6867-9322 GCA_964473065.1 uncultured Planctomycetaceae bacterium
TACGGATGATCAAAGGGAAGAATGGGTTTGAGGGAGGATGCTGTTTATGGTGCGCGGCCAGGCGGTGTGAACCGGCTACCACCGGGTGGCGGCGGTGGCTAAACATTTCATCTCCGTACCGGCGAGGGCTAAACGGTCGCGCTACGGGTCGGTCTCGATGATGACGCGGAAGCCGACGTCGAACGGTTTGCGCCAGGCGGGATACTTTAGCCGATAGGCCGAGCCGGCCTGAGGCGGGCGGACGTACCAGGAACCGCCGCGGACGACCTTTTCACCCTCGGTTGACGCTTCGTTGCGACCGTCGGCCGCGTCGTAGGGATACGGTCGATAGGTTGAACGGGTCCACTCGCGAGCGTTTCCGCTCATGTCGTGCAGGCCCCAGGGATTGGCCCGATAGGAACCGACCTTGGCTGTGACCATCGCGCCGTCGTCGAACCGGTCGTCGCGTAGATACCACTTCCGCTTCGCACCGAAGGCAAAGCCCTGCGACTCGCGGCCGGCCAGATTCTCCAGCGGTCCGAAGTCGTCGTCCGTGGTGCCGTACCATAACGGCGAGTCGGAACCGGCGCGGCAGGCCCATTCCCATTGGGCCTCGGTGGGCAAGTTGATCGGCTTACCCGCCTTGGCCGAGAGGGCTCGGCAGAATGCCATCGCATCGTGCCACGCGACGCGGACCACCGGCTGGTCGGGCTCGAACAGCGAATAACCTTCGCCGCGCCAGTCAATACTCCGCCAACCGATGTGGCCGCTGAAATGGTTCGGATCGACCAAGGCGGCGAACTGGGCATTGGTCACCTCGTGGCGGCTCATGTAGAACGGCCGGTCGACCCGCACGCGGGCCACATCGCGTTCGTCCGAAGCTCCTTGCGGATCGCCCATGACGAACTCGCCCGGCGGGATCAGCACAAATTCCATGCTTGGGCCGTCGCCCAATTCAACCGCAATCGTCTTGGGCAACCCGACGGCCTCTTGGCGACGCCCGGCCTCGGCCGCATCGAAGGGCCAATTGGGGCAGTCGACTTTCGCTTCGGTTGGACTCTCCGGCTCGGGAGCGACGAACTTGATCGGCTGCTGGTCAGCCGCGGGCATCCATTCGACGTCATGATCTCGGTTGGCATCGCGACGCAGGATGGCCAGGCGTTGCTCGTGGTAATTCCCCGGCGAACCCCATTCGCTATTCTCCCAGGAACCGTGGTCCGGCGCGCTTAAGTCGATCCACGTGTAGAGCCGGTCCCAGGCCTCATGGTCGAGCTTGACGTTGTGATGGCCCTTGCGGAGCATCTGGATCAGAAGGCTGCTGTCGGCACAGTACTCGGCCGCGGTTTGTATGCCGTAGTTGCTCTCGGCATGGGGACGGCGAACATACGGATGCAAAGCGATGAACGCGGGCGTGAACGTCGTCACGATCCCGCTCTCGGTCGCCCGATGGTACTCGGCGTTGATGCGGAGTTTTTCCTCCTCGGTCTTTCGGGCAAAGTCGGGCCGCTGTGCCTCGGAACCGTCGTGGCAGCCGACGCAGTGCTTGTCCAGCACCGGTTGAACTTCCAACTCGAAGTCGAACCCGCGGGCCGGTCCGCGCCAGGGTTCGATCTTCTTCGGCCGACCCAGCCCGGCGATCGAACCGGTCGACGGGGGCGAGCCGTTCTGTCGATCGTGGCAGCCGACGCACGAGAGCACTTCGCCCGGCATGGCCGTGAACCAGCTCCGCATCAATTGCAGCGCTTGGCCGTTTTCATCCAACGGCTGCACCGAGATGGGCATGTTGGCCGGCACGCGGAACAGGGCCGACCCATCGTCGTCGACCGGCACGGTTCCCAGGATATAACGCGGTTCCCAAGGTCCGTCGGCGCCGACGGTAGCCAGATGGCCAAACCCGCGCCCGATCGTGTCGCGATACATGTAAGAATAGGAGAACAGCCGCAGCCGCTTGACTTGCCCTCGCGGCACGCCCTTGAGGCCCGGGCCCTTGTAGACATCGGCCAGGTAGACGGTCGCTTCTTTGGCGCCGGGTGTGATCCGGTCGGGGATGGCCGGCGGTCGCTTTCGCGGCTTCAGCGGGATCGGCTCCAAGAGCGAGAAGTCCTCCACGCGACAGACTTCGGTGATGTTGTCGAACACGTCGACCAGGTAGATGCCATACTCGACCTGCTCGGGATGGATTCGGGCACTGACCAGGAAGTACTTTTCGCTTAGCGGCCAGGGGTGGACGAACTTGGGCCAGTCGCGACCGTATAGCTCGTCCTCGACGATCCGCTCGACCGGTTTCCCCCAGCCGGGAATCGTTTGCACCGCGCCGGCCGTCTCGCGACGACCGCGGGCCGGGTCGAACAGCACCAGCCGGCCCGTGCGATTGGGGCCGTGATGCCCGCAGACCACGCCGGCCACCATCGTCGGATGGTTGGGGATGGGTCGGGCGTAGAAGATCGAGTTGGGCCAATAGGAATTGCTCCCGTAA
>CAYYOX010000246.1:0-1775 GCA_964473065.1 uncultured Planctomycetaceae bacterium
TTCTAGGTCAAGGTCCCGCAGGCCGAGAGGGTTGTGATCCCGTGTTCTGGCTCCTCGGGATAGAAGTCGGTGACGGTGGTGTCTTTGTCGGCCTGCCCCACGCGATGGCTGAACCCGCTGTAGAAGAGCATCCGCTAAGTAACGGTGGTGTTTCCGGCGTCGATATGGGCAATCACGCCGATGTTGCGAAGTTTGGTAAGATCGTCGGCCATGGTGGGATCCGAGGGCAGGAATCATGGGGCAGGAACTCAAGCCAAATTGCAATTCCGTTCGCGCAAGAGAACGCCGCACCGACTTGGGGGGGAGTGCCGGCACGGCGAACCTTAATGATCGATTTTACCAGGCGAAATGGGCAAACGCTTTGTTGGCCTCGGCCATGCGATGCACGTTTTCGCGACGGGTCATGGAGGCGCCCTCACGGTTGTAAGCAGCCATCAACTCGTTGGCCAGCTTCTCGTGAATGGGTTTACCCTTCTTCTCACGGCACGCCAGGAGGATCCAGCGAATGGCCAACGATTGCTGTCGGGCCTTATTCACTTGCATGGGCACCTGGTACGAGGCGCCGCCGACTCGCTTCGAGCGAACCTCGATATTGGGTTTGACGTTTTCGACAGCCTGGGTGAAGAGGTCGATCGGCTCGACGTCGGGAAACTTCTTTCCGGCCACTTCCAAGGCGTCGTAAAAGACGCGTTGGGCCGTGCTCTTCTTGCCGTCCCACATCAAACAGTTAATGAACTTGCTCGCCAAGAGCGACCCGTGCCTCGGATCGCCGACAAGTTGTTTCTTACTGGAAGTAATACGACCCATTGTCCTGCTTCTGTCTACGAGTTGATGTTTTGGTTATAGTTAGCTCTTTTTCGCGCCGTATCGACTGCGCGATTGCTTACGATCTTCTACGCCCAAGGCATCCATTGTTCCGCGAATCACCTGATAACGGACCCCCGGCAGGTCACGCACGCGGCCGCCGCGGACCAAGACGATCGAGTGTTCCTGGAGGCTGTGCCCCTCGCCGGGGATGTAGACGGTGACTTCCTTGCCGTTGGAAAGCCTTACGCGGCAAATCTTCCGCAAAGCCGAATTCGGCTTCTTCGGGGTCATCGTCTTAACCTGCAGGCAGACACCCCGTTTTTGCGGACAGCGGTCCAAAACGGGCGCCTTGCTGAATTTTCTCGGCGTTCTCCGCTTCTTGCGGACGAGTTGATTGATAGTAGGCATAGGTTATCTCGGGTGAGGGATTGACTCTTCTTGTTTTGGGTAACCTCTTATTCTGCCATATATCGGTCGCCGGTCAAGGGGGCCAACAGGATCCATAGCAGATATTTGGGGGGATTGCTCGTGCGGACTACGGCTGCGGATCCTCCGGGATTGTCGGGGGTTCTTCCGCCGTATCGAGCAATTCGTCCAGCGTTGCGGCTGGAAGCCTCGTTTCTGCGGCGGCCTGGACCGGTTCGGCGCCAGCCTCGGTTTCCGCGCCGTTGCCCTCGGTGGCGGCCGATTCTTCCTGGGCCCCGTCCAATAGGGGGAAGTGTCGTGAGAGGATGTCCTCTTTTTCGGCCTTCAGTTCGTCCAGTGCCTGCGGGCGGATACGGACTTCCGATTTCTGATAGGTGCGGAAACCGGTCCCGGCGGGGACCAGATGCCCGAGGATCACGTTCTCCTTCAGACCCACCAGATTGTCGATCTTCCCGGCCAAGGCGGCCTCGGTGAGCACTTTGGTGGTCTCCTGGAAGCTGGCTGCCGAGAGAAAACTCTCAGCCTGTAGTGAAGCCTTGGTA
>CAYYOX010000246.1:1785-9247 GCA_964473065.1 uncultured Planctomycetaceae bacterium
AGAGTTGGGGGGCGGCGGTGGCCGGTTCGGGCTTCCCGCCCTTGGCCAAGTCGCCCCCGAGGGCCTCGATCTGGGCGTTCACCTGTTCCAGCGCGGCGATGGGCACAATGGCCTCTTCATTGAAATCACTGTCGCCCTTCTCGGTGATCTTCACGCACAGGTCCAAATCGTCGTTTGCTTTGCGGAACTCGAACTTATCCATCACCATACCCGGCAAGAGGCCCGTGTCACCAATCGAGGTGACACACACCTTCCGCAACATCTGGGAGACGATGATCTCGATGTGCTTGTCGTTGATCTCGACGCGTTGGCTCCGGTAGACGTTTTGGATTTCACGGGTGAGGTAATGCTGAACGGCCTCTTCGCCGGAGATGCGGAGGATGTCGTGCGGGACCAACGGCCCGTCGACCAGGGCTTCTCCGGCACGCACGAAGTTTCCGGCATGTACGCGAAGGTGTTTTCCGTGGGAGACGAGGTGCTCGCGTTCGATGCCCGTCTCGCTGCGGACGATAATGGTACGCTTGCCGCGGCGTTTCTCACCCAGGAGTTCGACCGTCCCGTCGATCTCGGCGATAACGGCCGGATCCTTCGGTTTTCGGGCCTCGAAGATTTCGGTCACTCGCGGCAGACCGCCCGTGATGTCTTGGGTTCCGGAAACTTCACGCGGTGTCTTGGCCAGCAAGGTACCGGCGACGATGTCGGTACCCTCGGCGACTTCGATATGTGCCCTTTCGGGCATGTAGTAGAAGTCGAGGATCTTTCCGCTGGAGTCTTCCAAGACGATTTGCGGATGCAGATCGCCCTTGTGTTCCATGATAAGTTGGCGAACGTGACCGCTGGGGTCTTTCTCCAGCCGCATGGTTTCGCCTTCGATGACATCTTCGTAGCGGACCTTTCCACTGACCTCGGCCAGGATGGGTATACTGTGCGGATCCCACTGGCAGAGAACGACGCCGGCTTCGATCTCTTCGTTCTCTTCAACGGTGAGGTTGGCTCCGGCGGGGATTTCGTATTTCTCCATCTCGCGTCCCTTGGAATCGACGATCAGGAGTTCGCCATTTCGGGTCAACACGACCTGCTGGCCAGCGTCGTTGCGGACGACTTTCAGGCGTGTGAACTTGATCTGGCCGGATTTTTTGGCTCGGATGTCGCTTTCTTCGATCGCCCGGGCTGCCGTGCCGCCGATGTGGAACGTCCGCATCGTCAATTGGGTTCCCGGCTCGCCGATGCTCTGGGCCCCGATGATTCCCACCGCTAACCCTTGTTCAACTTGAGCACTGGTCGAGAGATCCATGCCGTAGCACTTAGCGCAAACGCCAAGGGATGCCTCGCAGGTCATCGGGCTGCGAACCTGAATCTTCTCCAAGCCCATCTCTTCGATTCGGCGGGCGGTTTCCGTGGTGATCAGGTCGTTTTCGTGGATGATCACTTCGTCGGTAATGGGATTGACGATGTTGGTTCGGCTGGCGCGACCTCGAACCGAGTCGGCCAGACTGACTTCAACCTTCTCACCGCGATAGATCACCCCCTTGGTGATTCCCTGGGTCGTACCGCAGTCTTCCATGGTAACCACGACGTTCTGGGCCACATCGGCCAGTTTTCGGGTCAGGTAACCCGAGTCGGCTGTTTTCAAAGCCGTATCGGCCAGTCCCTTTCGGGCGCCGTGGGTGGAACTGAAGTACTCCAGCACGCTGAGGCCTTCACGGAAGTTTGCTTTGATCGGCGTCTCGATAATCTTTCCGGACGGCTTGGCCATCAAGCCACGCATGCCGGCCAACTGACGAATCTGTTCCACGCCGCCACGGGCGCCGGAGTGGGCCATCAGGAAGATCGGGTTGATGTAGCCTGGGAAACGCTTGTCGTCTTCCAGTTCCTGCATCATTTCGGTGGTGATCCGTTCGCGGGCGTGGGTCCAGGCGTCCAGCACCTGGTTGTACCGTTCGCCCTCGGTGATGATGCCGCGCTGATAGAGCTTTTGGATCTTCAGCACCGCTTTCTCGGCGTTGGAGATGATCTTCGTTTTGCTCGGCGGGGTGATCAGGTCGTCGGTGGCGAACGACAGGCCGCTGAGCGTACTCTGCCGGAACCCCAACTGGTTCATGTCGTCCAGCAGTTCGATCGTCGCCCGACGTCCCAGTATTTCGTAGCAGTCGGAAATGACCGTGGCGAGGTCGGAAGACCGTAGCGTATCGTTATAGAACGGCATACCTTTCGGGAGCATGTCGTTGAACGCGACACGCCCGACGGTGGTTTCGACGAGTTGGGATTCGGCCGACTTTTCGGTATCAGCGAGTGTTTCTCCCTTGACAGCCTGACCCGGCCCCAGTCTGACCTTGATGCTCGCATGGAGGCTCACGACACCCAGCGACGCGGCCAACTGCACCTCGTCGGTCGAGGTGAAGACCATGCCGTCTCCCTTGCGGTCCGCCATATTCATGGTCATGTAGTAGCAACCCATCACCACGTCCTGCGACGGACTGATGATCGGCGAGCCGTTGGCCGGGCTGAAGATGTTGTTGGTCGAGAGCAACAACGTGTGGGCTTCGACCTGGGCTTCGATCGACAGCGGCAAGTGGACGGCCATCTGGTCGCCGTCGAAGTCGGCATTGAATCCCTTGCAGACCAGCGGGTGGAGCTTGATGGCATTGCCTTCCACCAAGATCGGTTCAAAGGCCTGGATACCCATGCGGTGAAGTGTGGGAGCCCGATTCAACATGACGGGATGGTTCTGGATGACATCTTCCAGGATGTCCCAGACTTCCTCGTCCTTGCGCTCGAGCATCTTCTTGGCGCTTTTGATCGTATCGGCGTGGCCCAGTTCCTTCAGACGCCGAATGATGAACGGCTGATAGAGTTCCAGGGCGATCTTTTTTGGTATGCCGGTCTGGTGAAGCTTCAACGCGGGACCGACGACGATCACGCTTCGGGCCGAATAGTCGACGCGTTTGCCCAGCAGGTTCTCGCGGAAACGGCCCTGCTTACCCTTGATCATGTCGGTCAGCGATTTCAGCGGTCGGTTGCTGGAACCGAGCACCGGCCGCTTGCAACGGTTGTTGTCGAACAGCGCGTCGACCGATTGCTGCAGCATCCGCTTCTCGTTGCGGATAATCACTTCGGGTGCGTTCAGATCGACCAGCTTCTTGAGCCGGTTGTTGCGGTTGATGATTCGGCGATAGAGGTCGTTCAGGTCGCTGGTGGCGAAGTTGCCCGAGTCCAACAGCACCAAGGGGCGCAAGTCGGGTGGAATCACGGGGATCACATCCAAGACCATCCACTCGGGCCGGTTGTCGCTGTCGCGGATCGCCTCGACGACCTTCAGTCGGTTGGTCAGATCCTTCCGCTTCTGCTTCGAGCCGGTCTCGGCCAAGTCGACCCGCAAGGTGGTGGAAAGTTCGACCAGATCCAACCCCATCAACAGCTTGCGGATGGCTTCGGCACCCATTTCGGCCTCGAAGGGTACCTCGGCGTATTGCGTTCGGGCATTGCGGTACTCTTCTTCGGTCAGGAGCTGTTGGGCTTTCAGCGGCGTATCGCCCGGGTCGGTGACCACGTAGTCCTGGAAGTAGATGACCTTTTCCAGGCTGGTAGTTTTCATACTCAACAAGGCCCCCAAGCGACTGGGCATGGCCTTGAAGAACCAGATGTGCACGATGGGGGCAGCCAGTTCGATGTGCCCCATCCGTTTCCGGCGGACCCGAGAGTGGGTGATCTTCACTCCGCAACGGTCGCAGATCATCCCCTTGTATTTCATCCCGCGGTACTTGCCGCAGGAGCATTCCCAGTCCTTTTCCGGGCCGAAGATCCGTTCGCAGAACAAGCCGTCCTTTTCAGGGCGGTAAGTACGGTAGTTGATCGTTTCGGGCTTCTTAACTTCACCGAACGACCAACTGCGGATGTCATGCGGCCGCGCCAGACTGATTTTGACTGACGCGTAATCGTTAATCCGATCGTAAGAAGATTCGCCGATACTCACTATGGGCACTCCTTATCGTTGACTGTTCGCTTTGGGCGATCGTTGGCTGTTCGCTTTGGGCGTAAAAAAAGTTCTATCGTCGGGAGTAGGTAGTACTCGGGTCTCTCTTTTGCGACCTAATCCCTGATCACTGTCCGCTGATCACTGACCGCTGGTCCTACACGCGGGTCTTTTCCAACTGCATGTTCAGGCCCAATCCGCGGATTTCGTTGGTTAACACGTCGAAACTGGCCGGGGTTCCGGCCTCGAGCGTATTCTCGCCCTTGACCATCGACTCGTAGATCTTGGTGCGACCTTCGACATCGTCGCTTTTGACCGTCAACAATTCCTGCAAGATGTAGGCTGCCCCGTAGGCTTCCAATGCCCAGACTTCCATTTCCCCGAACCGCTGACCGCCGAAGCGAGCCTTGCCACCCAGAGGTTGTTGGGTGATCAACGAGTAGGGTCCCGTGCTTCGAGCATGGACCTTGTCGTCGACCAGATGGTGCAGCTTCATCATGTAGAGGTAACCGACGGTGGATAGTTGCTCGAACGGCTCGCCCGTGCGGCCGTCGCGCAATTGTGTTTTACCGCTGCGCGGCAGACCGGCCGCTTCGAGGCAATCCTGAATAGCCGGCTCGTCCGCCCCGTCGAAAATGGGCGTGATGGCCTGGAATCCCAGCGCGGCGGCGGCCCAACCCAGGTGGGTCTCGAGGATCTGTCCCACATTCATACGACTGGGAACGCCCAAGGGGTTCAAGAGGATTTGCACGGGCGTTCCGTCGGCCAGGTAGGGCATGTCTTCCTTGGGCAGGATCTTGGCGATCACGCCCTTGTTGCCGTGTCGGCCGGCCATCTTGTCACCCACCGAGATCACCCGCTTGGCCGCGACGTAAACCTTGACCATCTGCAGCACGCCGCTGCGGAGTTCGTCGCCGCGTTTCATCGAGTTCAGTTGGCGGTCCCTGGCGTCGATAGCCACCTCGACGGCTGGCCAAAGCTCCTTGTGGATGTTCTCGACTTCGGCTTTGCGTTGGGGGCTGCGAACGTCCAACACGTCCAGGTTGAAGCGATGAGCCTGCTCGGCCACGTACCGATGTTCCTGGCCTTCCACCAAGGGATTGCCGTCCTCGTCGGTGAGCTTCTTCTTCAGCACGCCTTCGACCTGCTCGACCAGGCGGCCGAAACTTTCGGCGATCTTGGCGTTGCCCTCGGCTTCGACCTTCTTTAGCAGCTCTTCGAATTCCTTGCGTTCCTCTTCCGAGAGAGCCATTCTCCGGGAGAATCGCTGGGCATTGATCACGATCCCTTCTACGCCGGAGGGGACGTCCAGCGAATCGTTCTTCACGTCTTCACCGGCCCGACCGAAAATGGCGTGCAGGAGTTTCTCTTCCGGTGTCAGTTCGGTCTTCGACTTGGGCGAAACTTTACCCACCAGGACGTCGCCTGGCGTGACATAGGTCCCCACTCTCACGATGCCGTGCTCGTCGAGGTTGCGGAGCGCCTTTTCGCTGACGTTGGGGATATCGCGAGTGAATTCCTCGCGACCGAGCTTCGTCTCGCGGATTTCGATGTCGAACTCTTCGATATGAATCGACGTGTACGTATCGTTCTCGACCAGCTCTTGGCTGATGATGATGGCATCTTCGAAGTTGAATCCATCCCAGGCCATGAAGGAGACCAGCACGTTGCGTCCCAAGGCCAATTGCCCCTGGAAGGTAGCGGCCCCGTCGGCAATGACTTGGCCCTTCTCGATCTTATCGCCGATCGAGATGATGGGTTTTTGGTTCTGGCAGGTTCGTTCGTTTAAGCCGACGAATTTCCTCAGGCGGTAGGTATCATTGCCGATATCGATCCGATCGGAGTCGACGTAGGAGACCGTACCCTTACTCTGAGCGCGAATGAGCATACTCGAGTTCTGAGCCGTTTCCATTTCCATGCCGGTGGCCACCAGCGGCGGCTCGGCGACCAGCAGGGGGACGGCCTGACGCTGCATGTTCGAACCCATCAAGGCCCGGTTCGCATCGTCGTGTTCCAGGAACGGAATCAAGCCGGCCGAGACGCCGACCATTTGTGCCGGCGCCACGTCGATGTATTCCACCTGATCGGTGGGGATCGTTTCAAAGTCGCCGAGGTGCCGGGCAATGATCGAATGCCCCGCCAAACGACCGTCCTTGACTAGGGCATCGGCCGGCGCCAAGTAGGCCTCGTGCTCCTGATCGGCTCGGAGCCATTCGATCTGGTCGGTGAGCTTGCTCTTTTTAAGCTTTTGATAGGGTGTGATCAGGAAACCATAGTCGTCCACGCCGGCGTAAATCGCCAGGCTGGAGATCAATCCGATGTTGGTGCCTTCAGGCGTTTCGATGGGGCAAATCCGCCCGTAGTGCGAGATGTGCACGTCGCGGACTTCGAACCCGGCTCGCTTCCGATTCAAACCACCCGGTCCCAAGGCGGAAAGCCGCCGCTCGTGCGTGAGCATCGAGAGCGGATTGGTCTGGTCGACCACCTGCGAGAGTTCGCCGCGACCGAAGAAATACTCGATCGCCGCCGAGATACTCTTGGGGTTGACCAGACTGCGAGGCGTCATGTCCTCGATATCCTTCAGGCTCATTCGCTCTTGAACCGTGCGGCGCAGTTTCAAGAAGCCTTTGCGCAATTCGTCGCAAGCGAGCTCGTCGATGGTTCGCAACCGCCGATTACCCAGGTGATCGATGTCGTCCACCTCGGCCGCCGGATCGTTGTCCCGCAACAGCAGAAGGTACTTGATCGCAGCGATCAGGTCATCCGCTCGCAAAGTCATTTCGTCTTCGGGAACATTCAGCTTGAGCTTGCGATTGATGCGGAAGCGTCCCACGCGACCCAACCGATAGCGGTTGGTATCGTAGAACTTCTCGGTAAACAGCGTTCTGGCTTTTTCCAGTTGCGGCGGGTTACCCGGCCGCAGACGCTGGTAGATTCGCAGCAGGGCCTCTTCGTGACTGGCCGTGTTGTCATCGGCCAAGGCGTTCAGCAACAAGGGGTTCTTCGGCTCCGACATCACGTCGATGTTTTTCAGGCCGGAAGTGCAGATCGTCTCGGCAACGTTCTTGGTGATCTTCTGGCCGCATTCGATGATGATTTCACCGGCCCGGTCGCTGTTGGCCGGATAGATGACGTCGCTGACAGTCAGCTTGCCTTCGATCTTCACCACGCTGCGTCCGTCGACGACCGACACCTTTTCCGTCTCGTAGAACGTCTCGAGCAGGGCCGTGTCCTCGCCGTACTTCGCGTCCATCGCCCTGAGCAACGTCATGATCGAGAACTTGCCGCTTTGGTCGATTCGAACGGTCAGCAATTCCTTGCGTGTGACGTTCAGTTCGATCCAGCTTCCGCGTTCGGGAATGATCCGGCAGCTCTGTAAGGGGCGTTCGCTGACCCCTTCGACTGCGCTGACGAAGTCGACGCCCGGGCTGCGGTGCAACTGACTGACCACCACGCGTTCGGCCCCATTGATGATAAACTCTCCACCAC
>CAYYOX010000247.1:0-9233 GCA_964473065.1 uncultured Planctomycetaceae bacterium
TCTCCCCTAAGCGCGTTCACGCTGCAAACCGTGGGACAAATCGACCGGCTTTCGCCCTTCGGTCAAAGCAATCCGCGGCCGCTGTTGTGCACGACCGACGTCACGCTGGCCGAGCCGCCGCGCGCGATCGGCGGCGGACATCATCTCTCGCTGAAGCTTTCCCAGCACGGCGTGACCCTGCGTTCGGTAGCCTTCGGCGGCGGCGAATGGGCCGACGATCTGAACGCGCTCGACGGCCCGATCGACATCGCCTTCCGCCCCATGATCAACACGTTCCGCGGCCGCCGCAGCGTCGAGCTGCAATTGGTTGATTGGCGACCGACAGCGTAGAAATGACGAAGCACGAAACACTTAGTCATTCTCTCCGATGGGTGGCTGGGGCATAGCGCAGCGGTGCCCCAGTTGGGCGAAAAAAGGGGCGAAAAAAGGGGTCAGGCTACTTTTTTGAAAAAGTAGCCTGACCCCTTTTTTATTCTCGGCTTAACGGCGCTGTTGCGGGGCTCGAAGAATTTGCAGCGCGGCGTCCATGACGGGGTCGGTCTGGTTGTTGGCGGCAAACGAGATGAACGTGCCGTCTTGCGGTCGGGCCGTTACGTGGACTTGCACGTCGGGCTCGACCCCGACGCGGCTGTAGGGGTGACCGGTGGGTGAGTAGAACTTGGCCGTGGTTAGGCGGATTCCGGCCGTGCTGAACTCCAACTGAAAGATCCCCTGGACCGATCCCTTGCCGTAGCTGCGCGTGCCGACGATGGTTCCTCGACGGTGGTCGCGAATGGCGCCGGCGAAGATCTCGGCCGCACTGGCGCTGTCGTGGTCGATCATCAGGACCAGCGGGACTCGCCACGTTCCGGCGGCATGGGCCGAGTAGGTGAAATCCTCTTGCGTATTTCGACCCCGCGTGGAGACGATGATCCCGCTGTCGATGAACTTGTCGGCCACTTCGACCGCCGTGACCAGCAGTCCGCCCGGGTTGCCTTGGAGATCGATAATCAGGCTTTTCATGCCCTCGCGATGCAACTGCCACAAGGCGGCTTCCAGGTCGCGAGAGGTGGTCTTTTGGAAGCAGGTCAACTGTAGGTAGCCGATGCCTTCGTGCCGGTCGACGATTTTCACGCCGTCGATACTGGGGACTTCCACGCGGCGGCGGCGAATTCGCAACGTGCGGGGCTGTTGGTTCGGACTGACGATGGTCAATTCGACCACGCTGCCGGCTTCTCCTTGCAAGAGATTGGCCGCCTGGTCGGTGCTGTAGTTCTGCGTCTGTTGCCCGTCCACCGAGAGGATCCGATCGCCGGCAGCCATGCCCGCCTGTTCGGCCGGACTTGCCGAGATGACCCGAACGATCAACAGGCTCCCATCGGCCGCTTTCAATTCGATCCCCAGCCCGACGAAATTGCCTTCGATTTGCGAGTAGACTTCCTTGAGCTGCTCGGGCGTGAGGTAGGCGGAGTAGGGATCCAGACAATTGGCCGCCCCGCACAGATACTCCAAGACAACGGCGCTTTGGCGGATGCCGAGTCGCCGCTGGGCCGTTTGGGCCGCCTTGGCCACCGCTTCCCGAGCACTCCCGCGCGACTCGATCGCTTGCGACTGCAAAACCCGGCGCAGTTCATGCTGCAAGTCGTCGACGGCGGCCTGCCGGACCTGGGGTAAATGGTGCTGGAGGAAAATGTCTTCCCGCAGGGCCACCTCGAAATCGTTCGTGCCGCACTCGACCAACTCTTTCCATCGGGGAGTGTTGACGTAATGGGTCTGAATCTTCGTCAACACCCGCGCGTATAAATCCAGGGCCTCCTCTGCCGAGAGAGCGCCGAGCGCGTCGCGAAAGCTGCGATCGTTGTAACGTCGCACCACGTCGTAGTGGCGTCGCGATAACTCGAAGCGCTGCTTCAGCCCGTCGTCGGTCGGAAACTGCTGCAGGGCATCTTCATAATGCGAGAGCGCCTCACCCCAGCGCCGCTGCTGCTCGAATTGCCGGCCTTGCTGCAACAGGTCGCCGATCTGGCCTGTGGGAAGCGAAGACGGAAGCGTGCCGGAAGCCGACGGTCGAACATCGCCCGCCGGAAGAGCCGCCTGCTGCTGCCCAAACGCGCAGCAAGAGAAGACGGTCAGCAGGACAATCCAAACACTGCTGGCAAGGACCCTTTTTTGCATGGTGTCGTCCATAGGGTGGGTGCGCCGTAGGTGGGGTGACGCTCTGGGGATGGTTAGTTGCGGGCGAGGTCCGAGATGCGGGTCCAGCATCCAGACCTCTGGCATCCATGCCTCTGGAAAGCATAGAACGCGTTTTGCGACTAGTCAAAAAACCCGAGTGGTTTTTTTGGCGGGCAATCGTCACGACCCGTGCATCCCGATGGGTGGTGTATTTGTCGCAACGACTGAGCCTAGCGGCGCCGCAAGAAAGTGTTGCGCGATCTGCAACGAGCAAGCCTGGACATGGCGCGCAGTCCAAGCCCGGCGGGGGGCGTCCGAAACAACCGTATCACACGGTCAAACAGAATAACCGGTAGAAACGAGAGTGGGAAAACCGGTCAGGTTGGCAAGAGAAGCAACGGCGAGATCCCCCGGAACGCAGCCCGGGGGCTTTTTCACTCGGGATCGAGCGATTGAGAGACAGCGCGTCGAAGCGCTATTTCACGCGGATCTCGACCGGCACGACGTCGTCGGACGGCGGGGGCGTGGGCAGCACGACTTGCAAAGAACCGCTGCGAGGAAACAGCAGGACCGTTCCTTGGGCCAGCAACGTGGGCGTGCCGTAAGGGACGTTCCTCAGCGTGAACTCGCCCTTAGCATTGGTCGTCGTCCGGCGTTTGGTTCCCTGGATCGTGACCGTGCAATTGGGGCAAGGAATATCGATCAGTATAACTCTCAGCACGACCCGGCCGGTGATCGCGGGCGTGATGTCCGGCGTGCCTTGGGGCAGCGTGATGCCGACTTTCGCGGCCTGGGTGATCAGGGCGTTTTTGTAGTACTGGAATCTCCTGTGCGTTCCCAGCACAATCCTCCGCCGAGCCCACTGGAACGTACTATCGACCAATTTGTTCGACAGTTCTCCCTGATCGCGTAAGGCGACCACGTAGGTGATGTAGTCCTCGTCGTTCGGATTGGCCGTTCGCAGTCCGGCGCGGATCGTGCCGGCGTCGATTCGTTCGGCCGCCGCAACCTGACGGCCGACGCTCGGCGATAGCAATGCCAGCAAAACGGTAAGAATGACGGGATTTCGGCGCATGGTTCGTTCCAAGACGTGGAGAATAGGCGGGGGGCTTGTAACCGATTCCGCCGGATCGTGCAAGATCGGTTGCACGCCAATAGGAGAGGAAAGAGGAAATCCGGGGGAATTCCCCGCCCGGAATTCCCCCGCGCCCACCGTTGCTTTTTGAGCGTGCCGCACTGAGAAACCGTAGGGTGGGCTCTGCCCACCAGACCGCGACAGCGGTCCCAGCACGCAGATCGGCGGCCAAACTCCATTCGTACGGGCCGTATGTTCACACACCGCCGCGTGGCTCTTGCTTGGATCGGCGGGGCATTTGGTTGACAAATGCTAGGCTTTGACGATAAATTAGAGTATAGAGAGAGGTTGAGTGAGGCAAGCGGCCCTACTCTCGTCGATGTCTTGGCGCGCCAATCTCGGCTGCCAATCTCGGGCTGGGGCTGCGCAAGGAACAGGAATAGGGAACAGCCTGAACCGTCTTGCGGTTTGGGCAAGGAACAGTACGGGAACTGCACATGGCCAGAAGTGACGCAGTTTGGGGAATTGATATCGGGCAGTGCGCGCTGAAAGCGCTGCGATGTCGTGCCTCGGACGATGACGGCAAGCTGCTGGCCGATGCCTTCGACTATATCGAGTACCCCAAGATCCTCAGTCAGGCCGGGGCCGAGCCGGCCGAGTTGATCGCCGAGGCCTTGAAGCAGTTTCTCTCGCGCAACGATCTGCGCGGCGATCGGGTGGCGATCTCGGTTTCCGGACAGAGCGGTTTGGCCCGATTCATCAAGCTTCCGCCGGTGGAAGCCAAGAAGATTCCCGACATCGTCCGCTACGAAGCTCGACAGCAGATCCCGTTCGACTTGAACGACGTGATCTGGGACTACCAGCGAATGGGCGGCGGCAGCGAGGAAGAAGGTTTCGCGCTGGAGACCGAGGTCGGACTGTTTGCCATGAAGCGCGACGCCGTGTTTCGGGCGTTGGAGCCGTTTCAGGAGGCGGGCATCGAGGTAGATTTCGTGCAGCTTACGCCGCTGGCCCTATACAACTTCGCCCTGTTCGACCAGTTGGGTGAACTGGCGCCGGCCGACGAATACGATCCGGAAGATCCTCCCGAATCGCTGGTGATCCTCTCGTTGGGGACCGACGCGACCGATCTGGTCGTGACCAACGGATATCGGGTGTGGCAGCGGAGCATCCCGTTGGGCGGCAACCATTTCACTCGCGCGTTGACTACGGAACTGAAGCTCACGTTTGCCAAGGCGGAACATCTGAAACGAAACGCTACGGCGGCCGAAGATCCCAAAGCCGTCTTCCAAGCTATGCGACCCGTGTTTAGCGACCTTCTGACCGAGTTGCAGCGATCGATCGGCTATTTCACCAGCGTCGATCGGGCGGCCAAGATCGGTCGCGTCGTGGCGTTGGGTAATGCGATGAAACTGCCCGGCTTGAGGAAGTACCTCTCGCAAAGCCTGGGCTACCAAGTCGAGCGGCTCGATAGCTTTGAGAGGTTGGTCGGCCCGGAAGTCCTTGCGGCGCCCGCGTTCAAGGAGAATTCGCTTTCGTTCGGGGTCTGCTACGGGTTGGCGCTGCAAGCGTTGGGTAAAGGCGGATTGCGGACCAATTTGGTGCCCGGCGAAATCCTCAAGGATCGTCTCATCCGCCGGAAGAAGCCTTGGGCCGTGGCCGCCACGGCCGTTTTGATGTTGGGATTTTTGATCAGTATTTTCGCCTATTCCATGGCTTTGGGAACGGTCGACGCGGAGGATTGGAAAAGTGCGGAGGGCCAGGCTTCGTCGGTCGACGGGTTGGCAAGCGATTACCGCAACCAGGCCGAGGGCGCCAAGGCGGAATTCAACGAAATCAAGGGTATTGGCGAGCATTTGCTGGGCAATGTGGAAAACCGGATCATCTGGGCCGAGTTCCTGCGGGCCGTCAACGCGTGCCTGCCGAGCGATCCGGAGGGTCAACAGCCCGAGCAACTCGAATTGCGCAATCAGATGCACATCACCAACCTGGAAGCGCAGCAAGTCGAGGACCTGGCGAAATGGTTCGCTGCGGTTGAGCAATGGTACAAGCCGCCCGAGAAGCCCAAGGAAGAGCCCGCGGAACCGGCCGAAGAGGGTGAGGAAGGCGACCAGACCGACGAAGCACCGGTGGCCGCCCCGGAAACGGAAGACGAACCGGCCGAAATCACCGGACCGGCAGGTCCCGGCTGGATCGTGCGGCTTCAAGGGTACCATTTCCATAATCCCCTGGGGAAGAAAGATCGTGATGAGACTGGCTACGGCGCCGAGTTCGTTCGGAAAACGTTGATCAATAACCTGCACACGGCCACAATCAGTCTGCCGGGCGCCGACGGCACGGTCAAAGAGGTTAGCGTTGAGGAATTGGGGATCGGTTTTCCCGTGTTGATAGATCCCCAGAGAGTCAACAAGCAATACGAGTTGGCCGCCCCGAAACAGGGCGCGCGTGGCGGCGGCCGGGAATCCGCTTCTCGTCGCGTACCTCGTTTCGACTTTATCGTCCTTTTCTGCTGGGAACAGATCCCTCCGGGCGAACGAGAAGTGGAATTGGAAGAAGACGAAGGCGACGTCGTGGATTAGTTTTGTAGATTAGTTTCGTGGATCGGGGGCGGTCGAAACGGCCGCAGAGAACGCCAGTTATGGACAAAGTCAGAATCGCACTTGCCGTGCTGAAGAAGCATCACTTTTGGGCCCTCAGTGTCCTGATTGTGGTGATCGGCGCCGTGGTCTGGTATATGGCCACGGGCACCTTGGCCGACCAGTTTGATTCGCGAAAGAGCGCGTTGCAAAACGCCTTCTCGAAGGTCAGCACGATTGCAAGCGAGCAGAATCCTCCAAACGACAAGGTGATCGCGGCCATTGAGGCCAAGACCGACATACAACGTACCAAGGTTCTGAAGCTTTGGCAGAAGCTTTACAACGAGCAAACCGAACGCAACAAACTGCCCAACGCGCTCGGCGAGACTTTCAAACGCAAGTTCCTCTCCTTGGAGCCGGAGGAAGATCTTCCCCGTCTGCTTCGCGAGGAGTATCACAATTTCATCTAAGGGCAGTTTCCGGAGTTAGTCGCAAAACTGGACGTATTGCGCCCCAAGTAAACCCCGGACGCTCCTCCCGCCCCCGACAATCGGAATCGCCGACCGAGCGGCCGCCCGACGCGCGGCGATCCCCGCGGGAGGCCCGGTGCGATCGGTCGACCTGGCGGTGTCGGGGCGCGTCCGTCGGCCTCGGCCAATAGGCAGACGACCGGCAACCAGGCCGAAATGGTCGGTACCGTCGAATGGAAGGAAGAAGATCGGAATCGGGTTTGGGAGCGGTTCTCTTGGCCGGGGACCCCCAACACTCAGCAAATCGTCAACGCCCAGGAAGATCTCTGGGTCTACGAGGCCCTGGTGCGGATTATTCGCAACACGAACGAAGGCGCCACGGCCCAATACAACGCGACGGTCAAGGAGATTCATGCCCTTCAGATCGGGGCCCGAGCCGTTCTGAGTTGGCAGAATGCCGAAGGATCTGTCCTTGGGGTGGAAAAGGCTGCGGGCATGTCGGGTGATTCGGACGAAGGGGCCCGATACGTCGACGATGAGGGCAAGCTGCTTTCTCCCGAGGCGACGCCGCCGTATGCCGAGTTCAAGATGATGCCCATCTACATGAAGTTGGATATCGTCCAAACCAAGATCCCGAAGTTGCTGACCGAGTGTGCCAATTCGGACATGCCCGTCGAGGTGCGAAATGTTCGATTGAACCCGGGCACGGGCACGGCCATCGATCTAACGCGGTTGGCGGGCAACGAGACCACGGGTCCCGTGAGCATTGTCCCGCCGGAAACTACGCCGGCGACCTCGGTGGTAATTCCCGTCGAGATCGAGGGTATTATTTGTATTTACAACCCACCGGACAGGGAAACGCTGGGCACAGGTGCGGCCGGAGAAGAGGCCTCGGAAGCGGCAGCCGCTGAAGCCGCGGCGGTCCCGGCCGGCGAATCGGAACCGGCTCCGCCGCCGGCCCAACCGGCCACGCCCGCTCCCGGCCAATAAAGAATAGAAGGCGGATGCCGTTACCAAAACGGGAAGAGTAAAGAGCACACGGACCATGAAAGTTAAACTCAGCCTCGACAAAGCGACGATCAAGGATTTCTTCTTGCAGCACAGCGAGAAGATCGTTCTCGGCCTGTTCGGCGCCTGTTTCGTTCTTGTCGTGTACAGTGCGTGGGGTCGCGAGTCGTTCGACCGCACTTCCGAGCAGTTGCAGCAGGACGCCCAACGTGCTCAGACGAACATCCAAAACACCGCAGCCGACGCGGCCAATCTCGACGAAGAAACGTTCAAGGCCCCCGAGTTGGTCGAGAGCAAACCGGTCAAAGTGAAGCTCTATCAATGGGCTCTGGCCTGGGATCGCCCGTTGTTCACCACCGGCACCAAGCGGGGGGAATCGCAGATCTTTCCCGTCGAAGCACTGCGAGCAACCGCGGGCGTGGGGGCATTCAACATCGTCTCGGCCCAAGGACGAGCCGGAAAACGTTGGGTCGTGGTGACCGGCTTGGTCCCCATCGAGAAGCAGCAAATGGCCATCGTCGAGGCTTTCGCAACCGCCGAACATCGCAATCCCGAAGCCGACACCACGAACTACCTGGGCTATTACGTTCAGCGGGCCGAGGTTACCGATTCCACGGGTAATGGCAATCTGAAGTGGTCGAAACGGTTCAATTCGAAAAGCGCTACGAAGGCGGCAGAAAAGATGTTCGGCCAATCGGGAAGAGACCAGCTTGTCGACGCCAAATTCATTATCGAGACCGTCGGGTTCCCTCTGCCGCCGTTGCTCTCCGGTGAGTGGGATGCCTCAGTGGCCCACGAACCGGAAATCCTCGCAAACCAGAAGGAAGAAGACTCCCGTATCAATCGGAACAAGCCTGAGCCGGACGAAGAGCCCGCGACCAACGATGACGATCCGTTCGGCGAGGGGGGAACGACCGAGCCGACGGAGCCCACGGCCCAACCGGACGAGGACAAGGATGCCGAACCGCAATACGCGCTGTTTCGGTTCTTCGACTACGACGTCGAGCCCGGTAAGCGATATCGATATCGGGCTCGGCTGGTAATGAAAAACCCGAACTATCGGGTCAAAGCCCGATACCTCGTCGACCCCGATTTGGCCAAAGCCAATGTGCTTCGGACCGCTTGGTCAGCACCCAGCGAGATGGTCTTTGTGTCGCGCGACAGCCGGTCGTTGGCAGTTTCCGTGAAGGCGCCGGCCAGGAAGACGGCCGAACCGGAAGGGCGAATGCTGGTCGTGAAGTTCGACATGCGGCGGGGACGTGAAGTCCACCAGGAATTCTCGGTCCATCGGGGCGACATGCTCAATTTCGTCGATCGGGGCGCCGCGCCCGAGCGTACGGGCCGCGGGTCTCGCTCGGACGACGATGATCTGCTCAGGCCGCCTCGCGAAGAGGATGACGACCAAGGCTCGGTGAACTATCAGACCGATTGCTTGGTGCTGGACCTTCGCGGCGGTCTGCGGCGACTGGGTCGAAAGAAGCTCGACGCGCCGGGTGAGTTCTTGATCTTGGAACCGGGCGGAGTGCTAGTGGTCCACAACGAATTGGCCGATCTGGCCGACTGCCTCAAGTTGGCGGAAGGCCCAAGTTCCGACCGGCCGGAACGTCCCGAGCGGAGGCCTCCGGATCGAGTCCGGGGCGAACCGAGCGGAGACGGCAACTTGGGTGACTTGATGAATCTGGGCAAGAAGCCGGCCCCCAAGCGGTCCCGACGCGGCAGATCCCGCTAAATAGCCTGTCAAGGCGAGCGGCGACTGGAAATCTCCCGTAGCTGCACTCGCCAGAGTGCGGTAGTCTCGCGTTGCCCGAGTTCTGGCGAACGCAGCTACCGGGTAAGCCCTTTTCTACCGGGAGCTTTCTAGCTTTCTTCCCTCTATCTGAGGGCGTCCGGGTTGTAGGAGGCGACTCCCGTCGCCGATTAGCGGTTTCTCTGTCTTGATCGGCTCTGTCT
>CAYYOX010000248.1:0-9220 GCA_964473065.1 uncultured Planctomycetaceae bacterium
CGTATACGCGGGGTCGGACTCGAGCCTATCGGCGGGGTGTGTCGCTTCCCGCAGAAACCGTTTGTGGAAACGGCAGGTGGCGGATTAGCCAGGCGGTTTGGTGTGTGGCGGGAACTTCCGGCGTGGCGGACGGGTCGAGCGTTTGCAGCAGGGCGACCAGCGGCTGGGGTTGCGTCTGTGGAGCCGCCAGCAGCCAGCCGGATTGGTCGACCAGGATCGCGCCGGGCGCCGTGGCCGTGCAACGACCCTGCAGTTGGATGCCCGAGGCGTCGAGATCGTAGGCCAACGCCAATTGCTCGTAGGACACAAGCTCGCCCGGCTGCTTCACTACGGCGCCTGGTGTCAGTTGCAACCGTTCGACGGCCGCTTCGATCAACGACCGACCGATGGATCCCGGACCGGCCACCAGCATTCCGCGGGCCTCTTGCAGCCTTCCTTGGCGCAATCGAGCCGCCTGGATGGTCAATTGGCCCAAGCCATCGAGATGGTGGGGCAGCCGGTCGGCCGTCAAGCGTCGCAGGTCCACGTCACGAAGTTGACCGGTCACGTCGGCGTCCCAGTCGGCGTCGGGCGATTGCGTGGCCCAAACGTAACCCTGGAATGTTGCCTTGGAACCGAGCGTCGCGAGTCCCTTCAGCCAGAAGCCCAACATGCGGCAAGGAATCGATTCGCCGCCGGTGTCCAGCTCGAAACCGTTGCTCGGCGGCAACGTTTGACGATTGCGCACCAGCCGAATGCGCACGGGGTCCGAGCCATCCGATTCCGAGAGCCGGAAGCCGGCCACGGCCTGAGTTCCTTCCGCAAGCCGCTGCACAGAGCCTTGGAATTCGACCAATCGTTGCGGGCTTTCCTTGTCGAGAAGCGTAAGGTAGTCGGCCGTCAGTTGCACGTCCACTTCTGGCCGGCCGCTGTGTTGCCGCAAGATGCGATCCAACAGCGTGGCGACATGGTCGAAGGCCGACAGCTCGACTTCCGGTTCCAGCGGGCTCAAGAGCAAAACGGAGTGGCCCAGGGGACCGGTCGTTTTATCCCAAGTTGCCCTCAGCGATCGGCAAGAGAAGATCGTGCAGCCCGTTTCGTGATCGATCAGTTTCAGACCGTCGTAGGCAACGACCCCGGGCCGAGGATGCGTGAACCCATCGAGCGCGACGTCCAGGCCCAGCACGCGACCCAAACGGTCGGCTTCCGCCTGTACGTGCCCGGGTCTGTTCTGCCAGGCACACCAACCCAAAGTCGCGACGGTGGGCGCCACCGCCAAGGCGAAAAAGGCCGCCAAGCAGACATGTCGGCGTGTTCTGTTGTGTAATTCGAACATCCGTGTTCACCGTCGCGATTACTTCGCGGATATTATTTTGCCGAGGGCATTGGTTCTGTTCGCGTGGGTCTGCGCTGCTTGACCCACCCTACGAGCTGCGAGTGTGGTCACTTTTTTCGGGCAAGGTCGTAGAACAGCTTCCAGCGGGCTTGCATCTCTTCTAGGCTGTCGCCGCCGAATTTCTCGACCATGGCTCGGGCAATCTCGAAGGCGACGACATTCTCCAGGATACAACTTGCGGCAGCCACGGCGCAGATGTCGCTCCGTTCGTACGAGGCCTCTTCGGGCTGCTTGGTTTTCAGGTTGACCGACTCCAACGGTTTGGCCAGCGTGCTGATGGGCTTCTTGGCTGCGCGGAGGATGATCGGCTGCGAGTTGGTCATGCCCGCTTCCAGGCCGCCGGCGTTGTTCGTGGGTCGCGTGAAACCGAGCGTGCGGGTGTCGGCCTGCTGGGGATCGTACTGGATCGGGTCGTGTACTTCGGAGCCGCGACGTCGGGCCATCTCGAAGCCCAGGCCGATTTCGACTCCCTTGATCGCTTGCACGGCCATTATCGCCTGGGCCAGACGACCGTCGAGCTTCTTGTCCCACTGCGAATGCGTTCCCAAACCGAACGGGACGCCCTCGACGCGGATTTCGATCACCCCGCCCAAGGTGTCGCCATCCTTGGTCACCTTGTCGATCAGTTGTTTGATCTCTTCGTCCTGATCGGGGTTCAGCGTGTAAAGCTCGCTCTTGTCGCGCAAGGCTTTTTGCTTTTGCAGTGTGCCGGGCTTTGGTTCGATCTTGATGGGGCCCACTTCGATCACATATCCGAAGACGTTGATGCCGAACGGGTCGAGCAGTTGTTTGGCCAGGGCGCCGGCCGCCACGCGAACGGTCGTTTCTCGGGCGCTGGCCCGTTCGAGAATGGCACGAATCGAGCCAAGGTACTTCATCGACCCGCTCAAGTCCCCGTGGCCCGGGCGAGGCCGCTCGAGGTCTTCCATCTGCTCGATCTTGTAGTCCTTATTGGGCACCAACAGGGCGATCGGGTTACCCAGGGTCTTTCCTTGCCAGGTGCCGCTGAGGACATCGACCCGGTCGGTCTCGATAGTCTGGCGACCACCTCGGCCATATCCCCCTTGACGGCGAGCCAGCTCGGCATTGATCAATTCGGGGTCCAAGTCGATGCCGGCCGGGAAGCCGTCGATCATGGCGACCAGCGCTTTTCCGTGTGATTCTCCGGCGGTTGAATAACGTAACATGTTGCAGCTTCCAGACTTACGACAAGAGGCATCAGGCCCGAAAGGCCCCCAATTCAAACCCCCATTTTACCCCAACGCCCCGCTTGGGGATAGGGCGGTTTACGCTTGAAAGAAAAAAGGGGTCGGGACCCTTTTTGGCAAGATGGGTTATTTTCCGAGCGAAGGAGGAATTGCCGGCGGCCTCGATCGGCCGCGTACAATCAGAATTTCACCCGCCCAGCCCCAGTTTACTGCTTAGGATCTACGGCAATTCCCCAGAAATACCCATTCTGACGCATCGCAGTCTTACCCAATTCGCCAAAAAGGGTCCTGACCCCTTTTTTACTTTGTGACCCCTTTTCTTGTGAGCCGTATCCGGGAGAGTGATTATGTCGGATAATCAAATGTGAATGCTTTCGTCGTCTATCATTGTGCTTGCTGGTGGCAATGCCGTAGGTTTTGGGGCAAACAACCTCGTAGTTGACGCGTGGGTCTTCGTGCCTCGACCCACCCTACGACGGCGACTTGACTCACTCGATAACTTGGAGAAGGATCAATGAGACTTGTTTCGGTATGCGTGGTTCTTTGGCTTGCTGTTTCTTGGACGTCGATCGCTCTTGGCCAATCACCGGCGGATCCTGGTGATGAAGCAGCGGGCGAAGACGCTATCCCGTTCGAGGTGTTCGCGAGTTTCAAGAGAATCGAGAAGGGCAACCCGATCTTGGCTCTCCGCCCCCCGCTGTGGGCAGCGGCGACGCACGCCATCGTCGACGACGATACGGTACACTACTTCTGGTGCAAACGCGAGCGCGGCGGACGTTGGCTGCTGATGCACGCTACGGCCCCGGTGGACAACCTCACCGATATCAAGCAGGACGCGCGGAACCCCATCCTCGTACCCTCGGAGAAAGGTTTCGACGACGCGGCCGTCGAGTACCCTTTCCCTTTCTTGAACCCGGCCGACGACAAGTTCTACATGTACTATCGGGGCAAGGGAAAGACGACGCCCGAGCAGACCGGACTGCTTGTCAGCGACGGGGACCTGGGGAAATGGACACGCGTGCGGCGGACCCCTGTGATTCCCGCAGATACCGAGCACGAGCGAGACGGCTCGACCCATCCCTCGGCGGTTGTGGCGGGCGACACGATTCATATCGTCTACACGGGTAAGGCGACGTGGTCGTACGAGGACGGATTGACCATGTGTCATGCAACCGCGCCGACGGGCGACCCGGCATCGGTCACAAAGAATCCGGCCAATCCCGTCTTCAAAGGCAGTGGGCAAGCATGGGACAGCCGAGCCGTTCGTGAGACGGAATTGTTCAAGGGGCCGCGGTACTTCCATGTCCTGTACGGTGGCTACGACGGCAAGGTCTGGCGGATCGGGCACATCCGCACCCGCGACTTCCGCACGTTCGAAGCGAACCCCCACAATCCCATATTCACGCCGTCGCCCATCCGCGACGCCTGGGACTGCGACGGCGTGCTGACGCCGCAAGTCATCGAGATCGGCGACACCTACTACATGGTCTATGCAGGTAAAAAAGGCAATGAATGGCAGACTGGCTTGGCCAAAACTCGGAAACCGTAGAATCTCTGCCGGTTAAGGAGCGGTGGTATGCATCATTTGAGGAATTCCGCCGCGGCTTTATTGATCGTGTCGATCTGCACGATCACCCCCGCTTTTTGCGCCAAATCAATCGACATTGGCAACCGGCTAGAGTTGTTCGTCGGAGACCATCTGATCGGCGAAATCAAGGGCGATGTTCGCCAGCAGTTGCTCAGCCCCGAACCAGAGGAGGTTGTGTTTGTGGCGGACGAGCCGTGGGAAGGCAACACCAGCGGCTATTACACCTACTTTCAGGACGGCGATATTTACCGCATGATCTATCGCGGCTGGCACCACGACCAGCAGAAGAAGGCAGTTCATAAGGAAGTCACTTGCTACGCCGAAAGCAAAGACGGTATTCACTGGACGAAGCCAAACCTTGGCTTGTTTGAGTTCAACGGTTCGAAGGAGAACAACATCGTCTACCTAGGCCCCGGCACGCACAACTTCACGGCGTTTCGCGACGACAACCCGGCCGCGCCGGCCGAGTCTCGATACAAGGCATTTGGCGGCGGACGTGGCGGTTTACTGCCGTTTCAATCGCACGACTGCAAACATTGGAAGCTGATCCAAGACGAGCCCGTGATCACACACGGGGCCTTCGACTCGCAAAACCTCGCCTTCTGGGACGCGGATCGCGGCGAGTATCGCGCCTATTGGCGTTACTTCGACAATGGCGTGCGGGCGATTCGCACCGCGACTTCCAAGGATTTCATCACCTGGGAAAAGGAAGCCGACCTGACCTACCCCGAAGGCACGCCGCGCGAGCATCTCTACACCAGCGCCATCGGGAAGTATCTCCGCTCGCCGCACCTCTTCATCGGTTTTCCCACGCGCTACGAACCGAAAAGCCAGCAAGTTGAGCCGATTCTGATGATCAGTCGCGATGGACGTATGTTCCATCGCTATGCCGAAGCCGTGATTCCGCGCACGGCTCCAAAAGATCGCAACCACAATCGCAGCAACTACATGGCCTGGGGCATGCTTCAACTGCCCGGCAAGCCGAACGAGATCTCCGTCTACGCCACGGAGAATTATTACGAACCCACACCGGGACGAGTCCGCCGATTCGTCTATCGCGCGGACGGCTTTGTGGCCCTGCGCGGCGGTGAGAATGGCGGCCAAGTGACGACCAAACCGTTGCGTTACAAAGGCCGGCAACTGCTGTTGAATTACGTGGTGCGAACTGCCGGTACGCTGACGGTCGAAACGCTTAATGAATCAGGGGAAGTTATCGGAGAATCCAAGCCGCTTCGTGGCGATGCCGTTGACGCCCCAGTGACGTGGGACCAAAATCCTGAATTTAGTCAAGGCGTTGTTCAACTACGCTTCACGCTCAAGAACGCAGACATGTTTTCGCTCCGATTCGATTGACGTTACAACTCCGGGCTTGTTCGCCCGCGCCTCAATCCAACGCATCTCTTAGCGGTGAGCTGTTGGTGCTGGTGAACGCTCAGTCATCCGACTAAACCGAGTTCAGCACCGAGGACCTGGAACTGGCCGTCGACGGGTATGTGAGGCGGGTGTCGGGGGATTAGGTTGGCTAACACGATACCTGTCGATCTGGTTGTTCTCAATTGGCGATTGACTTTGTGGTCCGCCGAGTCTACCTATCCGGTAGACTCGGTGCCCGGTTGTCAAATCGCAGATCTATTCGACAATCGCCGCCAAGTCACCCTTGTTTAACCCCCAAAGCCGCCCGGCCAAGCGGTCGATCTCCCGTTGAATCTTGCCCAGCGCGTCGTCACTGTCGACCGCCCGATGCGCCCGGCGACTGGCGGCGGCCAGTTGCTGATGACGGGGATCGTTCGGCTCGAACTGTTTGAGCCGCAGATAGTCGAGGATACCCGGACTGCCGAACCCCTTGCCGCCGCGGACGCTATGGGCGGTGACCAGGAAACCGACGATCGCGCTGTTGAGCACCGCACACAAGTAATGCGCTTCGTCGGACGAGTCGCACGCGATCAATACGCACGTCTCCTGGGGAATCACCGTGCGACGGCCCAAGTGAGGATCGGTTACTTCCTCGACGACCGCCGCGTTGATCCGCCGGTCCATCCGTCGCCAGACGACCTTCACAGGCGCCATCGTATAGGGGCCGATGTTGTACATCGAATAGAACGGCTTGTCGTCTTGATACTGGCGATAGGCCGCGCGGGCTCGCAGCGCGTCCTCGAAATGTTGCAGGTACGCGTAAGCCTGGGGATACTCCTGCTGCATGAGCGTCTCGTCGATGCCCGTGCGGGTCGACGGATCCTGGGCCAACAGCAGATGGGCCGAAGCGGTCGCCCGATATCGCGACACGTCGGACCAACGCACCAGCGGAAAGAGCAAGTCGGGCTCGAGGGAGGCTTGCACCGTTTCGATGGGACGTCGACTCTTGCCGGCCAGATTCTCTACGCGCAAGCCCGTGTCGGTCGTCTCGACAAGTTTCAACCAGTAAATGCCGTTGGCCCCGCCCGTGTTGGCGCCGAGGTGGGCCGTGTAGTCGGAAGGCCCGACGAGTTGCGTAAGCGGCACGTCGAATCCGCTGGGTCGAACGAACCATGGCGAGCCCGGCCGGTCCGGCTGAATTGGCTCGGCCCGCAAGGTTTGGCGGGTGAAACGCGAGGGATCGTCGTCCCCGGGCGACCAAACGACGTAGGGGACCGGGAACCGCGTGGGTGATCCCTTTTCAAGAACCAGCGTGCTGGTCCAGTTGGACGTACCCTCGAACGGGCGGATGGCCACCATGTCGTCGACCTGCAACACATGGAGCCAATCGCCGTCGGGCCCCAGCCGAAAGCGTCGGAATCCGTCGCCGGCGCCTCGGGTCTGAAACAGCGTCTGGGTCATCACCATCGCCAAACGGCCGCTCGGCTTGAGGTAGCGGTCGGCCGCCACATAGAGCACGAGCATCGAGAGATCTTTCTTAGCGCCGCCATGCCGGGCGGCCGTGCCTGAAAGAGAAAACAGGCCGTACTGCTGCCAAAGCGGCTTGGTGGCCTGGCGATAGGCGTCCGGCAGGTTGTCCCATGCGATCCAGGGCGGATTACCCACCACGTAGTCGAACGATTCGGGCCCCGTCTCGGCCGATATCGGGCCGTCGAGGATGGCGTCGCGCAGGTGGATGGGGATCTCGATGCGACCGCTCTTCGGCAACACGTCGCGCAGCGCCATCAAGTAGTTGGCCTTGGCCGCCATGACAGCCAGGGGGTTCAAGTCGAAACCGACCACGCCCGCGAGAATCGCTCGGCCAAGCTCTTCCCGCGCGACGCTCGGCGGCCGGCGGTCGAGAATCCGTCGAATGGCCGCCATCAAAAACGTGCCCGAGCCGCAGGTGGGATCCAGCACTCGCGTGCAGCGATCCCCTTCGTACCGGGCTGCATCCAGCACATGTTCGACCAGCCAGTCGGGCGTGTAGTATTCTCCCAACCGATGGCGAACCGCTCGGGGAAAGAGGCTCATATACAACGGTTTGAGCAAGTCGCCGCATGTAGGGTTCGGATCGAAGCCCGCCAGCCGCTCGACCACTTGACGAACGGCACGTTCCATGGTGTCCGACCAGATGCGCAGGTACCACGAAAACGGATCCTTGGCCCAGAGGTCGACCACCTGCAAATCGCCGAACGTGTCGTTCGATAGAAGCCGCTGCAGTTCGCGGCGAAACGGCTCACCCGGGCCGGCTTGCGTCAGTTGCTCAATCGCCTTGGGGACGTCACGGCCGGCGGCCATCACCAGGGCCGGGAGAAGCTTCACCAGCAGCGCGTAATAGGTGTGCAGGGCGAACAGCAGGGCCTCGGGCCGCTGTTGGTCGACCGCCACGCGGTAAGCTTTCGCCAAGGCATCGATCGCCTGCGGACGCCCGACAAGGTCCAATCCACCGGCCGCGTCGGTCAGCTCTTTCCAGTGGGCGAGATCGGCATCGATCGCCGCATCGTCCGCACGGCACAGCGATTCGTACAGCGCGCTGACAACATCCCGGGCCGTTTCAGTATCGGCTCCGAAAGTGCGTGCCAAGGCGTCGGCCGAATAGTTTTCCTTCATGCTCTCGATCCTCAATGATCGAAAGCATTCTACCACACAGCAGCAGAACCGCAACCGAACGTTTAGCGGTCGGGCTTACCCGACGTTTCGTAGCAGAACTCCACGGCGTCACCACGAAAAAAGGGGCCGCATCCCCTGCTTCGTTCGAGGATGCGACCCCACAAGCAAAGCGGGCGGAAATCCTCGCTGAGAATCTGCCGCGCCGCAAATCCGTTTGGCAAGCGTAATCAACTCTTCTTGCCGCTTTTTTCCTTCTTCAGTTTGTATGCCTTCTCGAAAGCCTTCGCCCCGAAGACCATCTCGATCTGGTCCTTGGCCTCGGCCTTGGCGACTTTGGCCTTGCACCCGCCGCAACAGAAGGCGACCGCCACGCCGCTGACTTCGAGCGTCTGCTTCGGGTTGCACTTCTTGTCCGCCAGCGGACAGCCGGTCTGCTCGACCTGTTCCGTGATGACCAGTTGACGGTTGGCCCCGGTGGCGTACTTGGCCGTGTCGGCCTTGAATTTCGAGACGCATCCTTTGCAACAGAAAAACACTTTTCCACCGCCATACTCGACCGAGATCGACTTGTCGATCGCCTTGTCCGCGACGGGGCAAACCGCCTCGGCCTTCTTCTTCTCCTTCGTATCGCTCCCTTCATCCGCGACGATCGCAGAGGTGACCAACATCGAAATCACACTCAACAACAACAGGCCTGCCAGACAGCGTTTCATACTCGCGCTCCTTGTTCTTTCGGTTAAGCGTACTACTGCGAACTGCAATCAACTCAACTATACGCCGCCGGCCCGCCAGGTCAAGACGGACGTATCGTGATGGGGCCGCCAAACAGCCGGTTTGGGGAGCCATGGCGGCATTTCCTGCGCCGTCGCCATCATCGGTTGTCCGCCAAGGCGGGGCAAACGCCCGAGGTCTATCTTGATATCCCCCATCAAATCAACGAGTTTCGCGGAAGTTCCCGAAAGGCCTGCCCGCCGGTGGAAGCAGAGAGGTTAGCCCGAACTTGGAAGCCAAGAACAACACAACCCCCGGTGAGTGCGGGGGTTA
>CAYYOX010000249.1:0-2226 GCA_964473065.1 uncultured Planctomycetaceae bacterium
GAATGGGTGGGGCTACCCCAAGCCGTACGCCACGGAAATCTTACAGCCAATCGACACCCTCTCTTCGGAACACCGGCAATACAGGAAACAGTAATGAAGGCAAATCACCGAACGACCAAGCCACCGACTTTTGGAAAGCTCTCGATCCGTCAGCGACTCGGGCTGTTTGTCGTGGGAACTCTGACGGCCATACTATTGTTTGCGGCCGTTCCTTCCACGGCAACCTCCAGCGCGGAAGCTTCCCAGGCCGCTGCAACGGCCGAACCGGAATCCCCGCCCGCTGGGCAAGGGAAGCGTGACATCACCAAGCGCATTCCCGACCAGAAGGTGCTGCTGGACTCACCCCCGATAACCATCAGCCTGGACGGACTGTTTGACGAGACGAACATTGCCCAGGACGGCGGCGAATTGACCTATGAAGTCCTGCACAATAAGTACCCCAAGGTGGCCGAAGCTGCGTTGGAAGGAAACAACCTCGTGCTGAGTTGGGGGGAGATCGGCAAGAACGAGATCAAGCTGCGGGTCACCAACCAACAGACGGGCAAAATCCTCGACAACAAAATCAACATCGAGGTGTGGCAGCCCGACTATTTGAAGTTGATCATGATCGTCGTAGGCGGACTGGGTATCTTCCTGTTGGGCATGAAGAACATGTCCGAGGGACTGCAGGCGGTGGCCGGCGCCGGCTTGCGACGGTTGATTAGCGCCGTGACCGACAACCGACTGCTGGCCATCACGGTCGGAACGATCGTCACCATGCTGATTCAATCCAGCTCGATCACGACGGTCATGGTGGTGGGATTCGTCAACAGCGGGTTCATGACACTGTCCCAATCCATCGGCGTCATCATGGGGGCCAACATCGGCACCACGATCACCGGCTGGCTCCTGGCGATGAAGATCGGCAAGTACGGGCTGCCAATCATCGGCGTCTGTGCGTTCGTCTATCTGTTTTCCAAGCGAGATCGGGTCCGCTACATCGCCATGGCGACCATGGGGCTGGGGATGGTCTTCTTCGGCCTGGAATTGATGAAGAACGGGTTTGCCATCGTCAAAGATCTGCCCGCCTTCGAGGCTTGGTTCGACACGTTTTCCGCCACGACCTACCTCGGTGTGCTGAAATGCGCCGCGCTCGGCTGTGTGTTGACGTTCGTCGTCCAGTCGTCGTCGGCCACCTTGGGGATCACGATCTCGCTGGCTGTCACGGGGGTGATCCCCTTTGAAACGGGCGCTGCGCTGGTGCTCGGCGAGAATATCGGCACGACCATCACCGCGTTCTTGGCCTCCTTGGGCGCCACGACCAACGCGAAACGGGCCGCCTACTTCCACATGATCTTCAACGTGATCGGCGTGATCTGGATCACGCTGATTTTCATTCCCTTCTATGCGCCGTTTATCTTATGGCTGGTGGGCACGGAAATCGGCCCCGAAGGCACGCCGGTGCCGCATGACGTGACCGGCGCCATTGCCCTGACCCATACACTGTTCAACGTAGCCAACACGATCCTGTTCATACCGTTTGTCCGGATTTTTGCATCTCTGCTGGAACGATTTGTCCCCCAGCGCATGGCCAAGGAAAAGCCGCACCTGACCGCCCTCGACGTTCGCATGTTGGAAACCTCGGTCATTGCGCTGGAGCAATCGCGAGTCGAGTTGCTGCGGATGGCCGACGGGTGCGTCAAGATGGCCGGTTGGACCAAGGAAATCCTCGAGCAGGAGGTTCCCGACCAGAAGACGGTCCAAGAAGCTTTCCATCGCGAGGAGGTTCTCGACACGGTCCAAGACGAGATCGTCGAGTTCATGGCGCATCTGCTCTCCGGGAATGTTCCGCACGACGTGGCCGCGGAAGCCCGGTGTCAACTCCGCATGGCCGACGAGTACGAATCGGTCAGCGACTATTATATTACCATCCTCAAGTCCCACTTGAAGTTGGAACAAGCGGGCTTGCGCTTTCCCGAGCAGAACTTCAAGGACCTGATTGGGTTGCACGACATGGTGACCGACTACCTGATCTTGATCAACCGCGGTTACCAGCAACGCCAGGGGGAGGTGATCACCAAGGCCCACTCGCAGGGAAACGCCATCACGCTGCGAGCCAAGGAACTTCGCGACGGATTCCTCACCAAGTTGTCCGACGAGAAGCTCGATCCGCAGATCATCGTCGCCTACAGCGCGCAGTTGAACGCCTATCGCCGCGTTCGCGAGCACCTGCTGAACATCGCCGAA
>CAYYOX010000249.1:2326-9214 GCA_964473065.1 uncultured Planctomycetaceae bacterium
ACGGCAAACCCCTTGCGGCGCAGATTACTCAACGCCAGGGCCGTCTCCGTGCTGACCGTCGACAGCAGGACCAGCACCGTCGCATCGTGAGGCATTCGGCTGGCCGTCTCGAGCGCCAATTGGGCCAGGTCCAAGCCGTCGGTCAGTTCCACCCGGGCAAGCGTCTGGAGGATTCGCATCAACTGCTCGGGCCCACGCCGCGTTTCGACGACCACCGGCGCAAGTCGATCGCTCGATTCGAGCATTCCGGCCGCCTTGTTGGCCGCGTTGCGCGAACGGATGTCGTAATCCCAGCCCTCTTGCCGGATCCTGTCAGCCGCGTCACGCCCGTTAGTGACCAGCCCGACCTGTTGACCCATCTGGTACAAGGCGTTGGCGATCGAAGCCGCGGCCGTAACGGCCAACTCGGAGCGATACGGCTCCTGGCTCGTCGGATAGCCGGCCTGATGAAAGTCCAACAACAAGGTCGCCCCCGCGATCGACGACGGCTCGTAGACCTTGCTATGCAGGCTGCCGGTCCGCGCAGTGGCCCGCCAGTGGACTCGGTTCAGCGGATCGCCCGGCTCGTAAGGCCGCACGCCCGCGATTCGCGTCGGGTCCTCGTAGAGCCGATGCGACATCCGCACCTCGCCGATAGGCCGACGCGACGCGATGTCGTATCCCTCCAGCGGCACGACCTCCGGATAGACCAGCAGGAAGTGCGGCTGGGCGCCCACGCAGTAACGCCGATGCAGCCCAAACAGATCGCCCGTCTCGAAGATCAAAGGACCGATCTGGTAGTATCCCCGGCGGTTGCACTTCAGTTGGTAGTAGATCGTCTTGTGTCCGCGGCTACCCAGCATGGCCAACTGCAAACGCTGGCCGATAACCTGCAACGCAGGCGGGTCATGGATCAGGGCCTTCAGCGGCAACAGATCCTCCAGCAGCACCCAGACCACCGGCAATGCCCCGGCGTTTTCGACGGTCGTCACCACGGCCACTGTCTCGCCCACGTTGACCGCCACCCGATTGCACTCGCGCGTGGCCGAAAGGCCTCCGACCCAAACTCGCGACAGCCATCGACTCACCAGCATCACACCCGCCAGCGCGTACATCGCATAGGCCAGCAACCCCAGTTGAAAAACCAGGGCGAAAAGCAGCAGCACGGTCACCCCGGCGAACCACCTCATGACCGGCCCGGCTCGCTCGATAGAACAGGGACGGGAACCTCGGCCACGACCTCCGAAACGACGTACTCGGCCGTGATCTTTCGCAAACGGCTTTCCGGCTGCAAGATCAAGCGGTGCGTCAACACGGGTCCGGCCACCTGCTTCACATCGTCCGGCTTCACAAACGAACGCCCCGATATGGCCGCCAAGGCCTGGGCCGTGCGAAACAGCGCGATCGACGCCCGCGGGCTCCCGCCAAGCTGCAAATCGTCGCACGCACGCGTGTCGTGCACGATCTGCGTCAAGTATTGCCGCACCTTCGCATCGACATGCACCTGACGCACGGCCTGCTGGGCTGCGACCAACTCCTCGGCCGTCACGACCGGCTCGATTCTATCGAGCGGATGCCCATGCTCGAGCATGGCCAACATCTTCAACTCATCTTCCATGCTCGGGTAGCCCAAGCTGAACCGCATCAAGAAACGATCCAACTGCGCCTCCGGCAACGGGAAGGTGCCCTCGTGATCGATCGGGTTCTGCGTAGCGATCACCAGAAACGGCGGCTCAAGCGGATGCGTCGTTCCATCAACCGTTACACGTCCCTCGGCCATGGCTTCCAACAAGGCCGACTGCGTACGCGGCGTGGCCCGATTGATCTCGTCGGTCAACACGAGTTGCGCAAAGACGGGCCCGGGCCGAAACTCGAACTCGGCCGTCTTCTGATTGAAGATCGAAGCGCCCGTCACATCGGTCGGCAGCAAGTCGGGCGTACACTGAATCCGCTTAAACGAACACCCCACGCTCCGCGCCAGCGCCCGAGCCAAGATCGTCTTCGCCACGCCGGGCACATCCTCCAACAGGATATGCCCCTCACTAAACCAAGCCACCAACGAGAGAATAATCTGCCGCCGTTTCCCAACGACCACCTTCTCAACGTTCCCAATAATCTTCTTAGCCGTAGCAGCAACTTCCGTCACAACAACCTCGACTGTAGAAACCGTCCGAGCAAATGGGCAATAACACCACTGTAAAGGATCTCACCGAGAACGTCAAGTCAGCCAAACCATCCGGCACGCCGCCGCCCCTTTCGTCCGCGGTCTCTTGATAGCGATTCTCCGGCGCTGGCACGAACTCCGAGCGGAGGAGGATCGCTAGATATCCCCCCGGGTCAAGGGAAGGTGGCGTCGTTTCGAGAAGGGCCGTATGGTTCGTGCCGAATGTCCTTTTCCGTCCGATTTAGTGCATGGAGTACGTACCCTGCAAGCACAACCGGCCAAGGTCCATCCCCCGGAATACCCAAGTGCTTGAGCACTTTCGGTTGTCTTATTCGTCTTTCAGCAAGACCCGGGTACGCCTTGTCGAGGGTCTCTAAGTCGACAGGAGGAAGATCGTCTTCGGAGTCATTGATCAGGACGATATCCGCTTCGCGATAGCTCTCGATGACAAGCCCGACACAACTAAACCGTCGCCAAAGGACAGTTCCATCTTTGGCACGCCACGGTTTGACGTGAGGGGCAATGACGTACTGTTGTCGTCGGTCCGGCCGGTGCGAGGCTGTGTTGTATTCGGTCTCGACTTCGTCAAGAGACAACTTGATCTTATTTGCCTCATCCACGGTAAGCTTTGCGGTGCCAATCGAATGGGCATCCATCTTACCTGGATTCTCAATAGGAGGGCCCATATGCCGCACCGCTACCGTCTCGCCATGCGAAATGGCATCCCTCGTCTCAAGTGATAGTCCCACGTGACGCACGAAATCAAGAACTGAATCGGAGTCTTGTCCGACGACATCGAAACGGCCCAACGGAATTAGATGTGCGGCTAGACGATGGGCGGGCATGAGCGTGCTCAATCAAGTGCAATCTAGCAGGTCAGAGGCCCCTTGGACCATTTTCGTCGGTTCGTGAACCGCAACTCCATCGCCGAGCTCCGTCGCCCACTCCTCCTGGAGCTTTGTCAGCCGGCGTTGCAGTTGCTGGCGGAACCAAGTCGGACAGAGGGTGTTCACCTCGGTAATCACAGCACCGACCTCTGGGCTCGCTGCCGCGGCAAGAGCTTGCACGGCATTCATGGCCACTGCGGCGTTCTTGTCGTGCGGCAGCACGTGCGGATTCAAGTATGCCCTAGCAATTTGATCGAGTTGATCTGAAAGCTCAGGATACTGATTCGGAGACCCGGGCGGATTGGCGGCAAACTTGCGCGAGATCATCTTCAAGGCTTCAAGCAACGAATCCACGTCGGCCGACGCCCGATGCCCCGGTTCCAGGAGCCGTGCAGTAGACTCGATCTGGGCCGTCCCCATCAAGCCAACATACGTGCGAATCGCCGAGCATACTGCAATCCGGTCTTCATGGTCATTGCTGTCACGAAAGTCCTCGATGAACTTCATCAGGACAGGAATCAGTTGTTGATCCTGCTCGTCCGTGAAATGGATACCCTCCGCTGCGATGACCAAGAGTCGGCGCCATGGATGGTCCGTGGTCGAATCAATTATGCCGTCAACCACTGTTGACGCCGCGGCTGCGGGATCCACTTCAAGCGAGTATCTGAATTCTGCCAGGAGGTCGGACAATGTTGGTGCCGACAATTCTGGGTCACCCACTTCCGGCCCAGTCATGTTTGCCACCAACTCTTTTAGCTTCTCAACTCCTTCGCAGACTTTTGCTTTCTCCGCGAATTCCTGCATCCACATATTGGCTGCCTGTTTACTCGACTCCTCATTCTTCGGGTCTAGATAACGAAACTTCGATAGCGCGAACACCTCAATGTGTGCAATGGTGCCATCCGGCGCATCCCCACCCAGTATGCGAACCTCTTCCCGAAACAACTCGCAGGAATATGTTTGAAGTTGATGTTGTTGGTCAATAGAGTCAGTCATTGCCCTGGACGTTCCCTCTGGAGTCGAGTTTCAGGAATTCACGCACTGCGGTCATCTCTTTCTTCGTCGCACGCATGCTGTCAATGATATTATCAATGTTTTCCTCGTTTGCTTGAAAGTAGAGGTCCTTCATAGCGCCCTCATCCACACCAATGTGGATCGATGCCACCATAACCGTTCCGAGTATCTCTGGGGCATACGTGTCGACCGGCTCGCCCCAGCGGAAGGTCTCCTTTCGGATCGGCCGGACTTCGACCGTGCAACCCATGGACTTGAAGACGGGAAGGACACCGCCGGTTGTGCTCCGCTCGCGCTGCTGGAATTGCAACTCGGTCCGTACAGAAATCAATTGCTCAAGCAGTCCGGCGAAGACCGGCTGTGAGTTGCCATCAACCCAGTCAAGTTCCCGCAGATCGTCCGCCCAATGTTCGTAATCGTCGTCGGGGAGCGCTTCGTTAAGCAAGGCCTGAACTAGGAGATCAACTACGCTCAGTGCGCGTATCAGTGTGTGATGAGGGATCCCCGACCGACTGGCCAACTCGGCGACGAGCTTCTGTTCCTGGGTCGACGTGTTCGTGGCCTTGACCTCAGGATAGGAGTCGACACAAACTTGGCGATGTTCCTCACTAAGATCAAGCGTTTCACGAAGGTGTCTCGCAAACTTCTTGGCACCATCCGCGTTGGGATCATCAATAACAGTCGTAAAGAGCCTTGATTCCATCATCTCACCGTTCTGCCAATCCAAACAGTCTCCAGCCACCCCTCCACCGCGGGGGGAATCGGACCAGGAACTGTGGCTCGCAAGTATAGGTGACCACCGCGCCAAGATCAAGCCCCGCTTGTACACACCGCCAAGGGTGTCGGTAGGGGCGCCGGGCTCAAGGCATAACGGTCGTGCAGCATAGTGGGTGGATTGCCACCCCTCGCCATGGGCTTGCCGGGGCTTGCGGACGAAGGATTCAGGTCAACTCTACAAATCATAGAATGCTCGGACCCACCGGGCAACCCGACATAGAAGGCCGGCCTGTGACTGCCTCCGGTGGAAAGGGGCCATCGGCGACCCTGAATCCTGGCATCGCCGCATTGCACCCCAGCGAAACAATCAACTTCCGGATGCTGGACCGGGAGTTTTCGACGTAGGGCACTGCTTCTGCGAAGCTGTGGCACACTTTGGCTGGCGGTCTTTACGCCGAACGTTCCTTGGCCCAGAGTTCTTCGATGATCTTTAGCGATGCTTCGGCGGCGGTGGGCGGTTTTAGGGCCGTGTTGGCTATGCCGGATACTACTCGGGTGACGTTGTGGTCGGTGCGGCCGGGGAGGCTCCAGGTGGAGGTTGCCACGGCTGTGATGTAGGCGGAAAACGTGTGGTGCATGCTGCCGGGCCGTTCGCCGATGAGGTGGATGATGCCGCGTCGGATCGTCGCGTCGGATGCCTTCTCGAAGAGTAACTCGCCAATGCGGTAGCCGGCGCGGACGCGGCCACCGTGTACCACCAAGAGTTCCGGGGCGACCGTGTAGCCCTTGCGGTTGAACTCTTCGCGCAAGGCGGTCAGGTAGGGCGTTAGATGGCCGTCGTCCATGATGGCGTGGGCGTTGAGCCCGTCCGAAACGATCAACTGGATTTGAAACGCGCCGTCGTGTTTCGCTCGAAGGGATCGGACGACTGCTTGACTGCGCTCATCCAATACCTCTCCGGTCTGAGGATGGAGAAGGTACTCGGTGCGGTCGCTCGACGTGCTGCGCAGTAGGATCGGGTCGGGAAGCGAGCGGACGAATTCGGGAGTCAGTTCGACGCGAATACACTGCTTGGCGTCGACGTAGAGATCGCGGAGTTCCCGGTCGAGTTTCGGCGCCAGATCCCAAGGGTTTTGTCCATAGCCTTCGGCCAAGGGGACTCCGCGTTCTCGCACCTGCTGCATTTTGTGCTGCCCTTCGGCTTCGATCTGGTCGACCGGGCGCGTATCTCCCTTGGCCCGACGGTATTGCAGCCATACCCAGAGCGGTTGGCCGAAGTGTGCGGTGGGTTCTCCTTGCTGGTCAATCACCCCGAGCCGCTGGAAAAAGGCCCACATGCGGTCGTTGACCCGGCAGCCAAACCGCTCACGTAGTCGCACGTGGTCCTGGAAACCGGTGGTCAGGTAGCCCAGCATGGGATCGTTCTTGGTCGGCAGCGCCATGAGGTAGGCCGGCTTGGCGGGCACGATCCGGTCTAAGCACCAGTCGAGATCGTCGAGCGTGACGTCCATGTGCAACGTGGTGCAGACGTCCAGGCCGATGGTCAGACCGTGGAGCTTACCCATGACGATGTCCTCCAGGCAACATCGCACGAGTTGTTCCTTGGTCCGAAAGACCTCGGGTCCGATGAACCCGGCCACGTCGTTCAGATGGACCCACGGCGCCTCTTCACGGCCGGCCCGACGTTGTGCCTGGGCCACCTTTCGTTTCAAGAGGCGTGCGAATCCGTACTTGCGGGCCTCGTGGATGACCATGTCGGTGCCATGGCCGTGGCCGTTGGTGGAATCGGCGCCCTGCCCGGTCTCGAAGTAGAGGCCGTATTTTCCGATCCGACGGGCGGCATACTCCGACATCTTTTCCAGCGTGAGATCGAACGTGGCGTTGGCCGGTGTGCTGCCGGCGATGCTCTGGAACCAGATGCCCGTGGTCCCGGGATTCTGCCTTTCCAATTCCGCCTGGATGTCGATGTGCGCCAGAACCGAATGGGGCAACAGGTCCTCGACGTCAAAAGTACGGCGGATATCCAGCAAAGCCGCTTCCACCTTGGCGACCGACTCGGGATCGCTGCTGACCGGGTTGGTTCCCAGCACCACATCGCCCACCGCGTAGGACCAACCGGAGAAGACC
>CAYYOX010000250.1:0-9191 GCA_964473065.1 uncultured Planctomycetaceae bacterium
CAGATATCACGGATGGGAATCGGCAAAATGCGATGCTCTGCCTATTCTATCCGTGGAATCCGTGGTTTCTTTCCTTTTCTTCTTTTCTTTTATCCTGATCATCCTGTTATCCTGTCAAAACATCTGTCCGTCAATTCTCCGTGAACGGTTACCAGTGAAAATACCACCGAGAACACAGAGCACACAGAGACACGAACGCCAAAGGAATCCTCTCTGTGCTCTCCGAGTCCTCAGTGGTTCCCCTTCTTCTTCCTTGCGTGCCGTTACGCCACCCGGCGACGTTTCCGGATCAAGCAGCAAAGCAACCCGGCCGCTGCGGAGGTGAGTAGGATAAACGCCGAGGGTTCCGGGATCGGGGACGCGTCCAGTCGAACGTTATCGAAGTGGACTTGGCTGGCCGTGGAACCGGCCACCCTCGAAAGCACGATCCGCAACGGCTCGTCGAGAGAAGAACTGTAATAAGTCTCGATGTCGGAGGCCGAAACGAACGCGGTCACGTCACCGAACAGGCCCTCCGGAGCCGCATATGCGTGAGTGGCCGTTTCCGCGAGGCCCTCGTTGAAGGCAATGCTAGTTGTGCCGCCAAACAGTTCCATCTTCCATGCCCCCATTAACTGGTTCTTTCGATTCCCCAACGCCACGGTTAGCGTATAGTCGGTGTCAGGCAGCAGCAGGTCTTCGAGAGTTTGAGATATACTGCCCGTGTCGTTCTGCCCAATGTAAGCGCATTGCCGCCAGTCGGCCGGCGACGGGAGTATGCCTGGGTCAAAATCACGCGCCCCCGTATAGTCATCTTCTATGGGGTTATATACTCCCGTTTGCGAAGTCGGACCGCCAGAAACAACCCAGTCATCGATAACGCCCGGGATCCAACCTCCGTCAGAGAATTCGGGCTGCTCAAAACTGGCGTTTGGCACGCCGAGGAGCGTCGTAGGTTCGACGGGGTTGAATGTCAAGTCATCCACTCCCACGCCGCCGTGTCCCGGGGTGGCGCCGATGAACTTCACCCTGTGGATATCCGGGGCAGAAACACTCAGAATTGACGATCCGTCGTCGTCAGTCGTGTCCGTGGCCAGCAAAGCCCCGTTGATGTCATAGGCTTCAAGGGTGATTGTCTGCGGGACGGGCTCGCCAAAAGTATCGCCTCGAAGAGACACGAAATCCGTGGTGCCTGGAATCGCAGGGTTCTGCGGGTCGAAGAAGCTCATGTAGATGGGTTTGTAGTAGGTCAGGTAATCCGTGGCAAGGGCACCGGCAATGCCGTTGGCCCCGCTGGTCGCATGATTTTCTCCCAAGTTCACCACCGTTACGTAGTTGTTTTCCTCTGACCGAAAAAGCACTCCGTGCGAATCCAAGTAGTCATCAGAGAGCCTAGCTTCCGACGGACTGCGGATAATGAGTAGATTGGCCATCGATGCGTGGTCGTCGAAGTCCAAGACGACGGGCTCTGCCCAGGAAGGCTGGAGTGGGAGGGTCAAGAGCCCAATCAATAGCTGGGCTCCTATCAACACGAATCTGGTTTGCGTTCTCATTGTGTTTCTCCTTCAAGTTCCGGAATACGGGGTCGTGTTTCTTGCATCTTCGACATCACGCAGCCCGGCGACGTTTGCGGATCAAGCAGCAAAGCAGCCCGGCGGCTGCGGAAGTTAGTAGGACGAGCGTCGAAGGTTCGGGGATTGGGGTTATGGGGTTGAAAGTGAAGTCATCGATCCCCACGCCGCCGAGGCCTGAGGTGGCACCGACGAACTTCACACTATGTATACCTGGGGTGGCAATACTCAGGATTGACGATCCATCGTCGAGAGTCGTGTCCGTGGCCAGCAAAGCCCCGTCGAAGTCATAAGCTTCAAGTGAGATCCACAGGTCGATGTCGGGGTCCCACCACAAATCACCTTGGACAGAAACGAAATCTGTAATGCCTGGCTCCAGACGGTTGTCTGGGTCAAAGAAACTCACATAGATTGGCTCGTAATATGTCATCAGACCCGTAGCACTGGCACCGCCGATGCAGTTGACCCCGCTAGGGGCAGCCGGGTCCAAGTTTACCACCGCCACAAAATCGTTGTTCTCTGACTGAAAAAGCACTCCGTGCGAATCCAAGTAGTCATCAGAGAGCTTAGCTTCCGACGGAATGGAGATGAATAGATTGACCATTGATGCGTGGTCTTCAAAATCCAAGACAATAGGCTCTGCCCAAGAAGGCTGGAGCGGGAGGGTCAAGAGCCCGATCAATAGCTGGACTCCTGTCAACACGAATCTGGTTTGCGTTCTCATTTTGTTCTCCAATCTCTAGTGCGCAGATTGCCTGCGCGTACGTTTGAAATGGTTTACGTTCAACACTAGGCGGAGAAGTCCCTTGGGGGAATTCCGCCACGCTAGCCTGGCGCGGGCGCCAGACAATCTACAAAAAGCGTGCGCACGCTTTACTCACTCTCTTCCGGCTCGGCGTCCTCGACCCAATTGGGGTCAAGGACTCGAACCATGTCCCAGGTATTCACGATCTGGTCACGGCCGCCTGAGGCCAAGTATCCGCCATCGGGACCGAATGCCAGTGCGGTTACGGCACCGGTGTGTCCGACAAGCTTTCGTCTCAATCTTCCGGTGGCTGTATTCCAGATTCTGATAATGTTGTCTTCGCCGCCGGAAGCCACGATCGTTCCGTCGGGATTGAAAGCCACCGTATTGACGGCCCCTTCGTGTCCTTCCAGCAGATGTCGCACTTCTCCGGAGGCCACATCCCAAAGCCGCACTGTCCCGTCGTCACCGGCCGAAGTCAGCATGGAACCGTCGGGACTAAAGGCGAGGCTCTTCACCGGTTGGTCATGCCCCTGGAGCGAGCGGTGCGGATCTTCGGAGTCAGTGCGCCAAAGATTGATACTGCCGTCTTCATGTCCGGACACCAGCAAGGAGGTGTCGGGGCTAAAGGCAATCGAATTCACCGTGACTTCGATCCCTTTGATGTCATGGGAAGCGCCGCCGCTCGTCAGATCGATGGTCCGTAGCGAAGGTTCGGTGGTTCCAAGAGCCACAATCGCGGCCCCCGGGCTGAAGGCCACGCAACGCACACCACTGATGGGCGACGTCATCGAGCGAGAAAGCGTCTCTTCGGTCAAATCCCAACGTTCAATAACTCCGCTCCGAGTTCCCACGATTATGTGACGGTTCTCGGGACCAAACGCCACGGACAAAGGCCCAACTTGCCCGACAAGTGTCCGCAGCAGCCCTCCGGTCTCCGAAGCCCACGCCGGGTTGAACTTGGGCATGCGCCAGAGTTTCAGCGTACCGTCCTCGGACGCCGAAACGAGCGTCTGCCGCTCGGCGTTGAAAGCCAAAGCACTGATCGGCTTGTTGTGCCCCTGAAGGGACCGGCCTGGAAATGCTTGAGCAAGACTGGCGCTCACCTTGGGGTCGCCGGGTTCGATCCGCTTTGCCTTGCCCGATATCACACGTAACCGAGCACTGTGGAAAGTTGCCTCTTGGGCGGATCCCAAACCAGGTCGTCGCGCATCCAACCACGCTCCCGGCGCACTTAACCAAGTCTCGTGTCCAACCCACTGAACGTAAAGTTTACCATCAAGAAGCGTGGTGATGTGAACACTCTGGCCCTCCAATCGAACTTCGTATCGTATCGTATACCTGCGGCCGTTGACCAAAGCCCCGGGCCGCTTGCTTTCGTTCTCAACCAACAGCTTGCCGCCAATCAAGTCTAATCCGCTGAATTGGTTTCCGTGCGCAGCCAGATTCAACTGACACACTCGCGATCCAACGGGAATCGTAAAGCATAACAGATCGCCACCCGTATTCCTGGTAAAGGTCACCTCAAACTCGTAGCTCCCCTCAAGCAACACCGGAAGCGTTACGTGACCGCCGCTGCCGGTGACCGCATTACCCTGCCGTGACCACGTACCCAAAAACTTATCGCCTTCCACGTCGACCATGCCCAACACGTCGACCCATTGACCGACCGGCAACTCCTCACCAGGCGCTAGTTCGAGCGAAATCTTGTCGGGCGTTTCGCCAGAGTCGAACATCCTTCCGTCTCGAAGCAGGTAGAGAAATGCAGAAGCGGCCACCACAACACACCCAATCAGTACGAGGCCAACCAGCCGGCGACGCGCCACCGGCGGCAGTCGTCCTGGCTTTGATTTCTTGGGGGACCCGACTTGCATCCGTTCTTTTAGCCCGTCCAACTGGCCGTGCAGACGCTCTAGCGTGGCGTCGACCTCGTGTAGCTCGCGGTCGACATCTTCACTCTGCCGCAGTTGTTCATCCTGTTGCGATTTCAGCTTGGCGGTGGTTTCTTCTTGTTCTTTCTGTTGTGCGTGCATCGCTTCGGCCTCCTCGGGGGCTGTGGAGGGCCCGATGGCGGGGTGGAAGTGTTCTTACTCGGTGATCTTCGCGGATAAGTCGGCGGCCATGGTGCGCGTGGTGTCCAGCAGGCGGGTGAGTTGGTCGCGGTGGCGTTGGTGATCGGCCATCGCGGCGGAAAGATGGTCGACCGTGCGGCGGAGGTCAGATTGGAAATTGGGCGTCGGGGCCGAGATGGGCCGGCCTTCGCGGTAGGACGTTAGATCGGACAGGGCCTCGGCGCAACTGGCGTAGCGGTTGTCCGGGTGCTTGGCCATCATGCGGGCTACGATGTTTTGGATCGGCTGGGGGACGTCCGGGGCGATTTCCCCCAGCGGCGTCGGCTCCTCGTAGGCGTGTTGGAAGATCATGGCCATCGGCGTGTCGGCCAGAAACGGCAGACGACCGGATAGCAACTGATAGGCCAGCACACCCAAGGCGTAGAGATCGGCCCGGCCGTCGATCGTTCGGCCGGTGGCCTGTTCCGGAGCGATGTAGTCGACCGTGCCGAGCACCGTGCCGGCCGTCGTGATGCCTTCGCCGGGCCCGAGGCGTCGGACCAGCCCGAAATCGACCAGCACGGCCCGATCGTTTTGCGAATCCAAAAGGATGTTGCTCGGCTTGATGTCGCGATGGATCAGTCCCTGGCTATGTGCCGCGTCGAGCCCGGCCAGGCACTGTTCGAGGATGTTTTGTACCTGATCCAAAGGCAGCGGCCGGCCATCGGCGATCCGCTCGGCCAGCGACTGACCCTCGACATACTGCATGGCAAAGAAGTGATGCCCGGCGTCCTGGCCGATGAAGTAGACCGGCACCACGCTGGGGTGGGACAACCCGGCCGCGGCGGTCGCTTCGGCCTGGAAACGGTGGACGAAATCGTCGTCCCGGGCCAAGTCGGCCGGCAGGACCTTGATCGCCACCTGACGGTCGAGCGTCTCGTCGTCCGCCAGATAGACATCGCCCATCCCCCCACGGCCAATCCGCCGCACGAGGCGAAAATGGCCCAGTCGCTCGAATGGCAGTGGCGTATCGTCAGCCACTCGCGAACCCGGCGCGTCGCTGTACGTTTGCGTATCGTCGCCGGTCGCACGAATTTGCCCGGCCAGCGGCGTTTCGGTCATCGGGGAGGAAATCGGTTGCGAGCCGGTCCGCTCGATGGCCTCGTCCAAGGCCGCGATCAGTTGGCCGCAATCGTCGAACCGATCGGCCGCCTTATAGCCCAGTGCCCGCTTGAGCACGGATCGGGCAAACTGGGGTACCCTGGCCTTGACCTTCGAGGAATACATGTAGCGGGCAATCGACTCGCCGCTGAGCAACCGGCACAACAGCACGCCCAGTTGGTAGAAATCGATCTGCTGGGGTGTCAGCGTGCGACGGTTCTTCTTCAGCACGGCCGCTGCCGCCTCGATCTTCTCGGGCAACCGCAAGGCTTCGGTCCCGGCCAGATCGGGAGGGCAGAACTCCGGATCGGCGTCTAAGGCCCCAAAACGACGCTGCGACGGCGGCGACGCCAGTTCAGCTCGAAGCCGGTCGTCGATCAGGACCGCCTCGGCGTCGATCGCCCGATGGGTGCGACCGCTCTGGTGCAACGCCTGGACCAGCAGGGCCAGATGCCGCACGATCCGCAGTCGGTCGGCCGCCGAGAGGTCCTCGCGCTGCTCGATAAGCTGGCGAAGGCTTTGCGGGGCGTCGAGGTTGGCCGGATTGTGGTTCATCATGGTCGCGATCCTTGGGGGCTCAACCGCCTGTCGATCGGCGTCCCACACTTAAGTTCATGTCGCCATATATCCATTTTCTAGCGCCGAGCGGCATTTTTCACGATATTTCGTGAGATTCGAGCACGATTTTACGTCCGCGTCCGGAAATAAACAAGCGGCAAGCGATGGGGCAGAAGCCCCTAAGTCGTGTCCCCATCGTCACTTACGCCAGACTGAGGCGGGCCGATTGAGGTCAGCCGCGCGACGGTCTTGGCCAGGGCCGCCTGCTTGCTTTTTTGGGCGAGAACCGGGTCCAGCGCATCGCACGAGCGGCGAAAAGCCTCTTCCAGGCCGCCGTGGTCGCTGAGATATTGGCCCAAGGCGGCCCATTGGTCGGTGAATTCGTGGTCGAGCTGGGCCGGCAAAGAACATCGGGTGATCTGATCGCGGAGCAACTCGGCCAGCTTCGCGCCCAATCGATCTCGCACATGGCGAAAGTAGTAGTCGACCGCCGAAGGCTTGATTTCCAGGGCCTGGGCCACTTCGGCGATGGTCAGCCGTTCGTAGAGCCGGCTGTAGAAGACGCGGAGGTAATCGCCCTTATCTTGGGCATAGTACTCGGCGGCCAAGGCGTCGACGGCCTGCTGCAACAGATCCTCGACCCAGGCCGCATAGAATCCGTCGGCCTGCTCGGCCGGAACCTGCATCATCCGGTCGGGGTGCTGGAGGAGTTCGTCGAAGAGTCGCTGTCGGTTCGCATGACGCCGATTGCGATTGGCGAGCGTTTTCCGCGTCACGCTGCACAGCAGCGACCGCAACTTGGCCGACCGGTTCGAGACCCAACGGACCAGCAGCCGGTTCTCCCAAATCACCTCGAATGTCTGCGAGGCGACATCTTCGGCATCGTCAAGATTCTTGGCCCCGAATCGCAACGCGAACCGACAGACGGGCCCCCAATAGTCCTTCAAAAAACGACCCCAATCCTCCGGACTCCCGCCGGAAGCCAGCCGGCCAACAAGCGTCAATCGGGTTTGAGGAAAAGTCATAACAGAGGCACACAGGGTGTAGAATACACCCACCATGGTAAACCACGCCACCCGTCAATTGCAACCCCTGGGTCTTTTCTCGTAAGGCGAGCGGCAGATGAGAATTTACCCAGTGTGCGAGGATGTGAGCGGTGGGTAAATTCTCATCCGCCGCTCGCCTTAATCAAACCACCACATGTTCGTGCAGCCCACTTTGGGTTTATCGCAGTTGGACCACAAGCTGATGCGAAATGTAAACTGAACACCCCAGTCCGACCCTAATGTCCCTCGGCTATAATGCCCCCACTAATGCCAAGGATCATAATACCAACTGATGCCCCTAAACAAGACATGTCACAAAAGGCAGCCTGCGCAATACCACTTGTGAGATTTCCGGCCTAAAGCCGAAGTAGAAAAGAACTTACAGGCAGGCATTGCATCCAGTACCCCCCATACGCATGGGTATTGCCCACTTGCATTGCGGACCGAGTTGAGGCAATACTAGAGGTTTACAATGCGAGCTGGGTGTGGACGTACTGAGACCGTTTGGGAGCTGCCAGTGTGAATGTGGATCCGGCCGAACTGATCTTCTTCGGTGAAATGAACCCGAAGGCCTTCTTCGAGCAGGCCCAGCGGCTGGGGATTCCCACTCGCCAATTGGAGGATAAGTCGACTCGCGATCACGTGTGGCGGAGTTGTTTGCAGGAAACCCGCGTGGAAACGGTTCGGTCAGTAGCCGGCCCATTGGGGATTTCGCTCACGGAGGACCAGATTCGTACGATCGCCGCGCACAGTCTGGTCCCGGGAGTCAATTTCGATCCGGTCTCGCTGAATGACGAAGAACGCGAGAAGGCCGAGGAACTCTATTACCATGCGGTCAAAGCGGCCGTGGCCCGGCAGGGTCGCACCCTCTCGGACAAAACGGCCCGGGCCGACGCGCAGAAGATGGTTCGTGCCGGCGAACGCGGGCTAACGCGGATTCAAAGAATGAGCCGCCAAGCCGGCTGCCTGGTGGTGCTGGGGATGCTTAGCCTTGGGGCCGGCTCGATGCTTGGGGCGATGGTTGTTGTAGTAGGCAGTATTCAGTAGGCGGTAGGCAGAAAAGAGAGGACGGATTTCTAAAACAGTGTGTAGATGAAATGAAACGGGCAGCCAGCCGATTCTCCCCAAAACCCTATGTTTTAAGGGGTTTTCTTCACTTTTCGGCCTTCTCCGAAAGCCTGTACAAACCGGTGTAAATCGCCCGCAACGGGTGTAGCTACACCCGGTCAGAATCGCGTTGGACAAGTTCCGCATATCATCGGCCATGATGTCGCCGCCGCCCGAGACGCCGAACGCTTCGCCTGCCTTGTCGCGGGCATCGCCAGGTTCTTCATCGTTAAGGTCCGGTCCTGGGGCCGGACCTTTTTTGCCACGCCCCTTGGATCGCTTTTGCCGCTCGGTCGCCTCCTTGGCGTAGAACTCCTTGGACCGAGCCGCGACCATGGCACGTTGCGACTGATCGAGGTGGCTGCCATCGTGACAGTTTAGCCCTCTGGCGATCGCCATGACATGAAAACGACCGCGGTGGCAATATGTAACCACCACGGTCGCCGAACCTGGCGGGCTGAGCGACCCGCCAACACCAACGTTTTGAAAAACGCGCGACCAAAAGGGAATGGAAGAAAACCCCGCAGGTCGCGCGTGACGACCAGGCTGAACAAACCCGGTCCGGTACTTGGTAAAAACCGCGGCTCGCAGGAAAGGCTAATTAACTGACGAGTCGCGGCGTAAGATTCCCGGCCGAAACCCCTTCCAACCGGAAAGCCTTTTTTCGTTATGTTCTCTCGGCGAGCGTAACGCACCAACTCAGCGTCGAACCGTTCAGCGGCGTGAACGCTTGCGCCCAGCGCCCTTGACCGTCGACGCGGATGATCGAGCGGTAATTCGTTTCGTCGGTTTGCCAATTGACGGCGTTGCTTTTCTCCAACGTCACGCCACGCCGCATCCCGATTGAATACTGCGAGAAGTCGGCCAGGATGATGTCGCCGGCGTCGCCAAGGGCGGGCAGCTTTTCGGTGAAGAGAATCGGTCTAGTCAAAATGCGGAACGTGCCGTCGGATTCCGTCATGGCGGGTATGTG